>VGWX01000035.1 GCA_016873615.1 Nitrospira sp.
GCATCTTGTTCAGCAGTGAATGTTTTCCATGCACAACCTCATCATGAGAGAGAACAAGGATGAAGTTTTCGGAAAACGCATAGAGCAGGCTGAATGTAAGGTGGTTATGGTGAAATTTTCTGTGGACAGGGTCTTTTGAAAAATACTCAAGGGTATCATTCATCCAGCCCATATTCCATTTCAGATCGAAACCAAGTCCACCCAGATATACCGGCTTTGATACACCGCCCCATGCTGTTGACTCCTCGGCTATGGTGAGTATGCCGGGATGGTAGTGATGGATGATCTCATTGAAAGTTTTGATAAAATCTATGGCCTCAAGGTTTTCCCTGCCGCCGAAGATATTCGGCGCCCATTCACCTTCTTTTCGTGAATAATCGAGATAGAGCATTGATGCGACTGCATCGACACGAAGACCGTCTACATGATATTTCTCGCACCAGAAAAGGGCATTGGATATCAGATAATTCTTAACCTCTTTCCTTCCGTAGTTGAATATCTTCGTTCCCCAGTCAGGATGGAATCCTTTTCTCGGGTCCTGATGCTCATAAAGGCATGTGCCGTCAAAAAAACCGAGACCGTGCCCGTCGGTCGGAAAATGCGCAGGAACCCAGTCAAGGATAACCCCGATATGGTTCTGATGACATGCATCTACGAAGTACATAAAGTCTTCAGGTTTCCCATGTCTGCTCGTTGCAGAAAAATAGCCTATGGTCTGATAACCCCAGGATGCATCAAGAGGATGTTCTGTTACAGGAAGAAGTTGTAAATGTGTATAGCCCATTTTTTTTGCATATCTGATGAGCCTTTCTGCGAACTCCCTGTAAGTGAGATAGCGGTTATTTTCCTCAGGAACCCTCATCCATGAACCTAAATGGACTTCGTATATAGAGACCGGTGATTCGAGACAGTTCTTTTTTGAACGCATCTTCATCCATTCTGTATCATTCCATTTATATCTGTTTATATCATGGATAATTGATGCAGTCTTTGGTCTTATTTCAGAATAAAAGGCGTAAGGGTCAGACTTTTCAAAAATCTGTTTTTTCTGTCTTGATTTGATCTCAAATTTATACAATTCACCTTCATTCAATCCCGGAATGAATATTTCCCAGATACCTGAGGCGCCAAGAATGCGCATAGGATGCCTTCTGCCGTCCCAGCGATTAAAATCACCGATAACGCTGACACGCCTTGCATTCGGAGCCCAAACGGCAAAATGTACGCCTTTTATGCCGTTAATCTCCATGATATGAGCGCCGAGCTTTTCATACGTTTTATAGTGGCTTCCTTCGCCGATGAGATGAAGGTCAAAATCAGTAAGAACCGGCAGAAAAGCATAAGGGTCATAAAACTCAGAGATTGATCCATCATAAGACTTTATTCTGATCCGGTATTGAAAAATATCTTTCTTTTCAGTGATGATCACCTCAAAAAATCCGGCCTTGTGAATTTTTTGCATTGGAAATAACTTCTTTGTTTTTGTCTCAACTACCCATGTCTCTTCTGCCTCGGGCAGAAATGCCCGAACAGCAACTGCCTTACTGCTTCCTTTTACGATGATATGATTGCCGAGAACCTGAAAAGGATCCCAGTGATTGGCGTTCACAATGAGCTTTATCTGGTCTTTTAAGGATTCTTTTAGCATGTTATCTTTGAGTTTATAATTATGATGACATTGATTTTAGTAACGCCACCACAACCCCCTCTTAAACTAAGAGGGGGCAAGGGGGAGTTATGTATTTTATTCTTTCAAGTTATACAAATCTATCAGTTCAGTCTCAACGAACTTCCATAATAATTATATATTAGTTTGCCTCTAATGCAAATCATTAAAATGTATTTTAGAGAAATACGCATAAAAATTGGTATTATAGTATTTATTGATTTATTGTTTTAAAATCCCATATACAACAGGATAATACTATGAAAATATTGCTCCCGACAGACGGCTCGGAATATTCTGAGACAGCAGCAAAGTTTCTCAAAAGACTGAATTTATCAGAGAACGATGAAATTGCCATTCTTCACGTCATAAGCGAAGATCCTTTTCAGGATAAGGAGGATTATTATTACGCAAGGATTAAGGAGATCAAACAGGGGATAGCGCCTAAAATACTCGACTCGTCCATGAATATTCTCAAATCTGTTCCTGCAAAAATTAAGACAGCATTGATGAACGGATATCCTGATAAATGTATTCTTGATGCAGCGGTCAATTCTGATGCAGATATAATCGTTATGGGTCCGAAAAGACTGAAAGGTATAAAATCGCGCATTATCGGAAGCGTGACAAAATCCGTGTCTATCAATTCTCCAAAACCTGTGCTTGTCGTTAAACCTTCCCAGGCAGATTCATCAGATAAAATGAAAATACTATTTACAACCGATGGCTCTGATTATGCACGGAAAGCAGGAGAGACTTTATCCGTAATCCCATTTCACGATAATACGGAGATAACTGTCCTGCATGTTATCACCCCTGCTTTTTATGACATCCCTGACAGATTTATGAAAAAGATAGATCAAAACGACAGGGAAGATCTAAAGAATTTCAGTTCTCAGGAACTGAGAGAATCTCAGAAGATTGTTGCCCAAATCGTTGAATATCTCATGAATAAATTCTCAAACATACGGACGCTGACAAGAACAGGCGACCCTTCAGATGAGATATTGCAGACTGCAAATGAATTGAAAGCAGATGTGATTGTAGTCGGCAGCAAGGGCATGAGTGGTTTCAGAGGCATCGTAGAAAGTTTATCCAGATACATCCTCAGCGCCGCTGATTGTTCTGTGCTCATCGGAAAGACAGAACGCCTGTAATAGATTATTCATTTTTTCGAGTCCAGCATTATCGTAACCGGTCCATCATTGACAAAGTGAACCTGCATCATTGCACCGAAAGCGCCTGTGGCGACTCTGAGACCATTTTCCTTTAATCCATCAATAAATCTGATATACATCTCTTCTGCCCTGGACGGCTCTTCAGCATTGTCAAATGAGGGGCGGTTGCCTTTCCTGCAATCAGCAGAAAGGGTAAACTGTGAAACGACAAGAACTTCACCAATAATATTCAAGACAGAGAGGTTCATCTTTTTGTAATCATCTTCGAATATCCTTATGTGAGAAACTTTTTTAATAAGATATTCAAGGTCTGCTGAGGCGTCGCCTTTTTCAACGCCGAGGAAGATGAGCATGCCTTTGCCAATCTGTCCAAAGGTATTCCCCTCTATAACAACTTTTGCTTCTGAAACACGCTGTATTAAGGCTTTCATTATTGCCTGTTTACTATTTTATCACTGGATTTTGTAAAACAGCTGATGCATATGTCAGAGGAGGGAGATATAAAGAGGCCTATCTGTCATACTGGATGATAATCTCGCCGGGCTTTGCTAATCCGTAATTCTCTCTCGCATGTTTTTCCTTAAAATAAGGGTCCTGTTGTATTGATGTTATCTGCGATCTGAGTTGTTTGTTATCATCCTCTATCTCTTTAATCTGCGATTCCAGGCGGGCCTTTTTACTGTTGATTTCTTTATACCTGAGCAGACCCATGTCTCCGAAAATTACGTTTATGAAGAGGTAAATGAAACTCAGCAGGATAATGGTAAAAAATATCAGGCGTCTCTTTTTGACCTCGGATGCTACCTGTTTTCTTAATCGGTTACCAGAGATATCCATTAATTTAAATTATAAAACACTTCCTTTCCTTTGTATACAGTATAAAATCATAAATCTATCTTGTTATAAATATTGTTTTAAAAGTTCTTCTGCTTTGTCAATAGCTATCGGCTTGTCTTTGAGTTCATCCCTGTTAGCAATATGCCGAAGCGTTGTCTCTAAAAATATCTTGAAGTTATGAATCTTTTCAAGGATTTTATTCAGTTCATATTCTTTCATAGAAAATATCCCATTGAAAAAAGAGGCAAACTCGTCATAGTCATCAGAGCGCAATAATTTAAAAGTGAAGTTCTCAAAATAACGCATATATGTTTTTATGGATGTAAAAATATCAGAGCCTTCTTCCTTAAGGTCTGCTTTTTCTTCGAGGAGAGTGAGAAACCTGTGGAGGATAAAGACGTCTTCCCTTAATTTCATGGATTGAAAAAGTTTTGTTGTAAAACTAAAAAAAATATCTTTTCCCTGAATATCCGGCTTGTAGAACTGTGCGAACTGGACAATGCTCTGTTCAATCAAATTTTTCAAAATGCCATAGCTGTTCTCTATTTTTCCTCTGAATTGTTGCGGGGCTTTTTCCCTCATTATCTCTTTCAATTCCTGAAGGTAAACCCTTTTTGTTTCCATTGAAAATTGGTATGAAATCGATTTCAGTTGAAATGAAAGCGTTGTATCTTTAATGCTGTCGCCTGTATTTTTCATATAGATATTGAGCATGCTCATCTCCGACCTCAGCATAATGAGGATCAGCAATGAAGTATTGAGGGCAATTGAATGCTGGGATGCAATATCTACATGTCTGAGATATCGTAAAAATCTGAAAAGATACAGATAAAGCAGGGAAATATTTTTTTTTACTTCTCTCTCTTTTATTGACCTTACGATTTCTGATATCAACGGGTTCTGGATTGTATCGAATTCCGGATTTATATCTTTTCTGAATGGGTTGAAGAAAATATTTCCACGTATCTCCTTACTTATAAGCTGTCCTATATTTGTATAACTAAGGAACGATATCCCGCCGGTCCTGAGAAGGTCTGTTACAATTCCTTTGAGGTTTATGAATGAGTCATACAGGACATTTATTCCCTGTTCAGGAGAATCCTGCCTGTAAAGTGTCTCTCTGTAAATATCTCTTGAGTGGCTGGTGAAGAATTTCGATTCGGTAAATTTCTGGAACCAGTATGCGTTTTTCCTGCTTTCAGGCATAATGACTTCAAGTATTCCGAGTATCCTGAATATTACATCTCTCACAGCAGCAAGCTCAGAATAAAAATTCCTCTGTGTGGGATCTTCTTTTGAGAGAGGCAGGTTTTCTAAATAAAAGAATCTGTCCAGAGATCTGAGGAGTACATCGAGTTCGGAAAATAATTCTTTATATGATTCTCTTGAAAACAGGAACCAGTTGTCTGTTTTTTCACCGGGAATCATTTCTTGAACATATGGATAGCTTCATTATGGACATCTTCTGCTGCTTCCATGAGACCTTCCGCAAGTGTCGGATGGGCGTGTATTGTTCCGGCAATATCTTTTGTTTTCAGTCCGAGCCTGACAGCAAGGGCCCCCTCATGGATCAGGTCGGAAGCATGCGGCCCTATGATATGCACCCCAAGCACCCGGTCGGATTGTTCATCAGATACTACTTTTAAAAGGCCTTCGATCTCTCCTATTGCATGGGATTTGGCCAGCATTCTGAACTGGAAGCGGCCTATCCTGACCTTTATCCCTTTTTCTGCTGCCTGTTGTTCTCTGAGTCCTACAGAGGCAATTTCAGGAGATGTAAAGATTGCAGACGGGACAGAATCGTAATCAATTCTTTCGTTCCCACCCATTAAGTTTGTTGCTGCTGTAATTCCTTCACTTGATGCAACATGTGCAAGCATTAAACCACCGGCAACGTCGCCTATTGCGTATATGCCGGGGATATTTGTTTCCATCTTCTCATTTACAGAAATTTCACCGGAAGCGCCTTTCTTTATGCCGATTTCTTCGATGCCTATTCCATTGCTGTTGAATGTTCTGCCGACAGACACAAGCACCTTATCTGCAGCAATCTCTTTTCCGTCATTCAGAAAGACATGGACTTCTTCATCTCTGATATCTGCTTTTTCAGCCTTCACATTTACGAGGATCCGTATTTTATTCTTCCTGAGCTCTCTTTCAAGGATGTCGGATATTTCAAAATCTTCAGTTGCAACTGTTCTCGGAAGCATCTCAATGAGGGTGACTTCAGCGCCGAGGTTCCTGAAGATACACGCAAACTCGCAGCCTATTATGCCTGCTCCAACTATAATGATGCTTTTGGGTATCTCTTTCAGGGCAATCGCATCGTCACTCGATAGGATCCTTTTGCCGTCAAACGGCAGGTTCGGTAACTGAAATGGTCTTGAGCCTGTTGCTATGATTATATTATCCGATTCTGTTTTCTCTATAAAGCCATCACGTGAAGTAACTGTTATTTTGCGGGGTGAGGTTAATACCCCGCGGCCCTGTTGCAGGGTTATCCCCCGCTTCTTCAGGAGGTTTCTGATTCCCTTTATCTGGGTGTTGACAATCTTATTTTTTCTTTCGATTATTTTGGCAAAATTCGGCGTTATTTCACCCTTAACCTCAATGCCGAATTCCTCTGATTTCCTGGTCCTGGCTAAAAAGTCAGCAGAGGCAACAAGAACCTTTGTTGGTATGCATCCCCAGTTAAGACATACTCCGCCAACTTCATTTTCTTCGATGACCGTTACCTGTGCGCCTAATTGGGCAGCCTTAATCGCGGCAACATATCCGCCGGGGCCTGCACCGAGTATAGCCAATTTCATTTTGCTTCTTCTTCGACGTATTTTGCATACTCAGATGAATCCATCAGGTCATCAATTTCGGATGCATCGTCGATCTCGATAATTGCTATCCAGCCTTTGCCATATGGGTCTTCATTTATTGTCTCAGGAGATTCTGAAAGGTCTTCGTTCACCTCGATAACCCTTCCACTGATAGGGGAAATAATGGATGAAGTAGCTTTTGTGGATTCTATTTCACCGATCTCGCTGTTCGGTTCGATATCCATGTCGACTTCCGGCAGATCAATATAGACAATATCTCCGAGCGCTTCCTGTGCATAATCAGTAATACCAATTGTTGCCTTCTTTCCAGTTGCCTTTACCCAGGTGTGTTCTTTATGATATCTGAGATCATCTGGATTCATTCATTCCTCCTTTTAAATTTATCGGCTCACATTTATTATCATAGGTTTTTCTTCTTTGTCAAGGAAGTCAATTCGCTTGACAGTTTTTAGTGGCAATTTTTATAATTTAATATTATACTTACGATCTTTTAAAGATGAAGATAATAATCTCTGAAATACCCAAAGAGGGGCTTGATGTTAAATTAAAGGAGAAGGTTGAATCTGAAAACATTTCCTCAACTGTGATCGCTCAGTTAAGAATTGAAAAACTTGAGATTGAAGTTATAGTTAGCGGCGATCTGGCAGCCGAGGTAAAACTTGAGTGCAGCAGGTGTCTGAAAGATTTCAACAGCAAATTAATGATTCCGGTTAATGTTGTTTATCATCCTGTTGAAGAGCTTAAGGGTGAAGATAATTACGAGGTCAGGCATGAAGAGCTTGATATGGATTTTTATTCCGGCGAAGAGCTGAATCTCTCTAACTTGCTGAAAGAGCAGTTAATGCTGAATATGCCGATGAAACCTCTCTGCGCTGACCTGTGTAAAGGCATCTGTCCGGTCTGCGGGAAAGATCTTAATATAGATAAATGTACATGCACCATAACAAAAACAGATCCGCGCTTTGAAGGATTAAAAAAGTTATTAAAATAACGAAAGGAGTAAAAAATGGCAAACCCAACACATAGACATACAAGAACGAGAAGAGACAAAAGAAGGGCAAACTGGAAGGGACAGTCGCCCAATCTGAGCCTCTGTTCCGATTGCAGCGAGTTGAAGCTTTCATTTAAGGTCTGTCCCAGTTGCGGGTCATATAACGGCCGCAAAGTTCTCAATGTAGTTGAAAAAGAAGAATGAAAATTGCCCTTGATGCCATGGGGGGCGATTATGCCCCTGCTGTCACTATTGAAGGCGCCATCGAGACGTTACATGATTTTGATGATATAGAGATTATCCTTGTCGGTGATGAATCTGTCATTGAAAGAGAACTTGATTCCAAAAGGTATTCCCCTCAGCGCATATCTATAAAGCATGCCTCACAGGTTGTGATGATGGATGATTCTCCTTCTCTTGCTATCAGAAAGAAGAAGGATTCATCCATACGCAGAGGCATTGAGCTCGTGAAGGCCGGTGATGCAGATGGCTTTGTGAGCGCCGGACATTCAGGTGTTGTGATGGCGACAGCGCTGATGATCCTCGGGACTTCAGAAGTGGTTGACCGTCCGGCCATAGCGACTATAATGCCTACGTTGAATGAACCATTTGTTCTTATAGATGCAGGCGCAAATATCCTTTGTAAGCCGCATAACCTTCTGCAGTTTGCTATTATGGGGAGTATCTACTGCAGGACAATCCTCGGAAGGGTAAACCCAAAGGTTGTGCTGATCAGCACAGGGGAAGAGGACACCAAAGGGAATGAGCTTACAAAAGAGACGTTTAAACTTCTGAGAGAGGCGGATATAAACTTCGTCGGCAATGTTGACGGCAAAGATATTTTTACCGGTGATTTTGATGTTATTGTCTGCGACGGATTTACAGGAAATGTGATACTGAAAACAAGTGAAGGGCTTGCAGATGCATTGGTCAAAATGCTAAAGAGGGAAATTGCCGGAGGGACAGCAGGGAGAATCGGGTGCCTTTTGATGAAACCTGCTCTGAAGGCTTTTAAGAAGAAGACAGATTACGATGAGTATGGAGGAGCTCCCCTCCTCGGTATAAATGGCACATGTATCATAAGCCATGGCAGGTCTACTGCAAAGGCCATAAAGAATGCGATACGTGTTGCATCAGATTTTGCGCAAAAACAGGTCTATAATATTATTTCATCTGTGATCGCGAAGGATCTGTCCCTCCACGAAAGGATGCATGTTGTTAAGAAGTAGGATTATCTCAACAGGTTCCTATCTCCCTGAAAAAGTTCTTTCAAATTCTGAGATGGAGAAGATGCTTGACACCTCTGATGAATGGATAACAGAAAGGACCGGAATAAAAGAGAGGAGAATAGCCGACAATACTCAGGCAGCTTCTGACCTCGCCTTTGAGGCATCTAAGATAGCTCTCGAAAGGGCAGGTTTGGGACCCGAAGATATTGATCTGATAATTGTTGCAACTATTACAGGGGATATGCCTTTTCCCTCAACTGCATGTTTTCTCCAGGATAAACTGGGAGCCACGAATGCAGCAGGCTTTGATATCAATGCAGCCTGTTCCGGGTTTCTTTATAGTCTTTATATTGCAGATAGTTTTATCAAATCCGGCATGCACCGGAGAATTCTTGTTGCAGGAACTGAGGCGCTTTCGAAAATTACCGACTGGGATGACAGAACGACATGTGTGCTATTCGGTGACGGCGCCGGTGCAGTGATTGTTGAACCGTCAAATGATGATAGTGGAATACTTTCAATCCATATTAATTCAGACGGGAAGATGTGGGATCTCATCCATGTCCCGGGAGGCGGGTCACGGAATCCTGCATCTCAGTCTTCGATCGAACAGAGATTGCACTATATAAAGATGAAGGGGAATGAGACATTTAAGGTTGCGGTAAGAACACTCGAAGACATTGCATTAAAAACCCTTCAGGAGAATAATATAGACCCTTCCGGTCTTTCGCTCCTTATCCCCCATCAGGCAAATCTCAGAATCATACAGGCTACTGCCGACAGACTTAAGGTGCCGATGGATAAGGTTATTATAAACCTTGATAAATACGGAAACACTTCTGCTGCATCTATCCCGATAGCCCTCGATGAGGCTCTCCAGTCCGGGAGAATAAAGGAGGGCGATTATATCCTCCTTGAGGCCTTCGGAGGGGGACTCACCTGGGCATCAGCATTAATAAAGTGGTAAAGATCCCGACCCCTGTATCAGAGACCTATCCTACCGTTTAATCTTTTTGTCTGTATGCCATCTTCTGAAGAACTTTTCGATCTTGTCTCTGTATACAAGCGAGACGAAAAGAAATATGATCGCAATTCCCAGGAGCGCTGAAAATCTGTAATACTGGTGATGTCTGATATAAGTTCCTCCGAGTGTGAGCAGGACTGTGCCCATGAACCTTCCAACAGTGCTTATAACAAGGAATTCTTTGGCGCTCAGATGCCCTAATCCAAGGATATAACAGAGGTAGTCCTTCGGAAACCCTGGGATCAGAAATAACAGAAATACGAGAAATGCTCCCTTATGGCGGAGAAGATAGTCATACCTGTCTAATGTCTCTTTTTTGACAAATTTCTCTACAAACGGCCTACCGAAATACTTTGAAAGGCTGAAAGCTATCCATGAGCCAATGGTTAAGCCGATTGTAGAGAGAATAATTCCTGTTAGAGTGCCGTATAAAAAACCTCCCAAAAGACCTGTTACTTCTCCCGGAATTGGAGAGACTACAACCTGTGAAGCCTGAAGAAATATAAAACCGATAAATGATAATGGACCAAGGGAATTCAGAAAGATGGTCATTTTTTCTTTATTGAGAAAAAAAGAAATGAGACCTGTCTTATACAGGATCAGTGTAGAACCTGCAATAAACAATAGAAGCAAAAATAATTTAAGACAGGTCCTGTTATTGAATCGTGCTATGCGAGAACCCCTGTAAAATTAATAGTATGGGTTCAATTTACAAAATTGAACCCGCAAATAAGAATTTCTTACAACCATTAAAAAATGAAAGGGTCTAATTTTCCGGTTTATGCTTATCCAAAAACGGCTTTATCAGATCTATCGGCACAGGGAATATTATTGTTGAATTTTTTTCTGTTGCGATCTCTGTGAGGGTCTGAAGGAACCTGAGCTGTAATGCTCCACCTTCTGTTGCTATAATCTTTGCCGCATCTGCAAGCTTCTGTGACGCCTGAAATTCTCCTTCAGCATGGATAATCTTTGCCCTTCTTTCACGCTCGGCCTCAGCCTGTTTTGCTATTGCCCTCTGCATCTCTATTGGCAGGTCAACATTCTTAACCTCGACTGCTGTAACTTTTATTCCCCACGGCTCTGTCTGGAAGTCAATTACCTTCTGGAGTTCAGCATTTACCTCTTCCCTCTTTGATAACAAGTCATCGAGCTGGCTCTGACCGAGGATGCTCCTGAGTGTTGTCTGTGCCATCTGTGATGTTGCGTAGTAAAAATCTTCAACCTCTGTAATCGCCCTTATAGAGTCCATCACCCTGAAATATACAACAGCATTAACCTTAACCGAAATATTATCCTTTGTAATAACATCCTGAGCCGGAACATCCATTGTGACAGTGCGAAGGCTAACCTTGACGAGTTTATCAATTATCGGCAATATAATAACGAGACCAGGACCTTTTACTGGGATGATTCTTCCAAGTCTGAATACAACTCCTCTTTCATATTCACGCAGAATCTTTATTGCACTCGATAGAAAATAGAAAATAAATAATATTACAAAAAGGATGCTTATTGAAGATGGTCCAAAAATTTGCATAATTACCTCCGTTTTTTATTTAATACTATAGCAGACAATATCAAGCATACTATCTGCTGTTTACTACCTGCTGTCTACTTTTTTAACCTTTACTTTCAGACCTGAAACAGCCTCAACGATTACGTGTTCGTCTTTTGATACAGGATCATCGGAAAATGCTGCCCAGCGCTCACCATGTAATAATACCATACCGCCATGTTTTGTTATATCTGTATCTGCGACGCCCTCTGTCCCCAAAAGACCTTCTAAGCCTGTCACAGGCTTTCTCTTATATGCCTTTAGGGCAAGGCTGAGCATTACAGTGAAAAATAGGGTGGTTGTAATCACAGCAGGAAGAATAATTGCAAGCGAAAGTTTCATAAATGGGGCCGGAGATTCAAAGAGCATCAATGAGCCTATAATCATGGAGATTATGCCTCCGATTGTCAGTACCCCATGGGATATAATCTTTACCTCAAGTATGAAAAGAATGATTGCGAGTATGATCAGGAGAAGTCCTGCGTAGTTTACCGGAAGTGTCTGAAATGCATAGAACGCAAGAATAATACAGATTCCTCCTATCACACCGGGGAAAAGCGAACCCGGGTTTGTAAGCTCAAAAAACAGTCCGTAAAATCCAAGGAGCATGAGTATATAAGCGACATTAGGGTCAGAAATCAGGTTGAGTATCTTGTGTCTTATGCCCGTTTCCTCTCTCACAACAACAGCATTGGCTGTGCTCAGAACCTTCTCCCCAAATACTGTCTGAACTTTTCTGCCGTTGATATCAGAAAGAAGAGAATTTAAGTCCTTTGTAATGAGGTCAATGATATTTTCTTTTATTGCCTCAACCTCAGTGGCGGATACGCTTTTTCTGACTGCATTCTCAGCCCATTTCGCATTTTTCCCCCTGCTCTCGGCAAGGGATCTGATATATGCTGCAGCATCGTTTGTCGCCTTTTCAGCCATTGTCTTGTCCATTTTTTCGCCGATACCCACAGGATGAGCCGCCCCGATATTAGTGCCGGGAGCCATTGCAGCAATATGTGCAGCTAATGTAATAAAGACACCGGCAGACGCTGCCCTGCTGCCGCTTGGCGAGACATAGATGATAACAGGAACCCCGCTTCCGATAATTTCTTTCACTATATTTCTCATGGATGTATCAAGCCCGCCGGGGGTATCAAGCTCAATAACGAGCGCTTCAACCTTTTTCTCATTTGCCTTTCTGATACTCTTCCCGATAAACTCAGCTGAAACCGGATTAATAACTCCATTAACAGTTATGACCATAACCTCCTTCTTTTTTTCATCAGACAAAGCATGAGAAAATAAAAAAAAGGTGAACAGGATGAAAGATAATAACTTTGCAAATATAAACTTATTTTTTAAGATTAAAGGCTTATATGGCATGATTTAATAAAATTATAGACATTCATGAAATAAATTGCAATGTGATGGGGAAGGGCAGAATAAGGCTTAATCCGAATAATGCAATTAACCACAGAGTACACGGAGAATCATTTTGATAATAAAAGGGAAACTAACAGTTTTTATAATTTCCCTCTGAGGACTATTTTATGCAGGATTGAGTCTTAATTGTTTTCAAAAATATAACATGAGGGCACAGAGAATTGCTTGAAATTAAAAATCTTTTTAAAGTTTAAAATGCCTCTGTGAACTCTGTGGTTTTATCTAAATGCATTTTTTGGTTAATCTTCCAGCAGTTCTTTTATCGTTCGCAAGACCGATTCACTCAGGGCTTCGAGATTATATCCTCCTTCAAGCGCAAATACATATGGCAATGAAGGAATATACGTAGTAGTTCTCTTCAGCAGAATCCCTCTAACTATGCTTCGCAGGCCTTCATTTGTTACTTTGATTCCTGAGAGAGGATCACTTGCATGAATATCATAGCCGGCAGATACGAGTATTATATCAGGACGAAAATTTTTGATAAGCCCTGGCAGGATATCACGGTATGCATAAAAATAATCCTTATCTCCTGACCCATATGGCATCGTGATATTATAGGTAAAGCCCTCTCCTTTTTCTTTTCCTCTTTCAGAGTCTCCTCCAGTCCCCGGGTAATGCGGATACTGGTGAGTGCTGAAATAAAAAACCATATCATCTTTTTCAAAAATATGCTGGGTGCCATTCCCGTGGTGGACGTCAAAATCTATGATAAAAACCTTATTGTAGCCAATCTTCTGAGCATATCGTGCGCCAACAGCAATATTGTTGAATATGCAGAAGCCCATGGCTCTGTCTGCCTCAGCATGGTGGCCTGGCGGACGCACAGCACAGAAGGCCCTGTCTACCTCGCCTTTTTTGCATCTGTCTATTGCCTCAATAACAGCGCCGGCAGCAAAACGCGCAGCCTCAAGAGAGTTTTCTGAAATAAATGTGTCAGAGTCAAAAAATCCGGTAAATTTTCTGATGCTGTCAAAATAATCTCTGGTATGAACTTTCAGGATGTCTTCATCATCTGCACGACGTGGTTTTATGTGGATGAGATTATTCCAGTCATCTGAATTCTTCAGGCTATTTATGATTTTAACGAGCCTCTGAGAAGATTCAGGATGACCGGGGGGCATCTCATGTTTAAGAAATATATCATCATATAAAAACCCGACTTTTTTCATAAAATGAAAAATAATGCTCCATGTATTATTGTTGCAAAATTATTGAAAAGTTATCTAAAACAATCCTTTAACTTTCCCAGTTTCAACATCTACATCAACGCGTCTGTAGGCAGGGTCAGAAGCAGTTCCAGGCATCAATTTTATTGCGCCAGCAACCGGTACAACAAAACCTGCTCCCTTATAAGTGAGTATATCACGGATAGCGAGTTTCCATCCTTTAGGAACGCCCTTCATATTAGGATTGTCAGAGAGGCTCAGATGGGTTTTGACCATGCATGTTCCGAGCGTTGAGATATCAGGGTCTTCCTCCATCCTCTTTGCTTTTGCCAGGGCATCAGAAGAGTATTCAACTCCGTCTGCTCCGTAGACTTCTTTTGCAATCTTGTCAATACGTTCGCGGAGCGGAGTTGAGAGCTCATACAGAAACCTGAAATCATTCGGTTCATTGCATGCATCTATGACAGCATCTGCAAGCTCTAAGGCACCGTCACCACCGAATTGCCAATGCCTTGAAAGGGCAACCCTTGCACCTGCTGACTCTGCAAGTCTCCTGACTGTTTTGATTTCGTTATCTGTATCAGTATGGAATGCGTTAATGCAAACAACCGGATTAATTCCGGCCTTCTTAACTGTTCGAATATGATGAATAAGATTTTTGCAACCCTTTTCGACCCATTCAACATTTTCACCTTTATACTCTTCCGGCATCCGTCTTCCCGGCACAGGAATAGGTGCTCCGCCATGGCATTTCAATGCCCTGATTGTAGAAACTATGACTGATGCGTTGGGTTTTAATCCTGAAAATCTGCATTTCAGGTTCCAGAATTTCTCGAAACCAATGTCTGCACCAAAACCTGACTCGGTTATATGGTACTCGCCGAGCTTGAGGCCGACTCTGTCAGCAATAATGGACGACTGGCCAATAGCGATGTTAGCGAATGGTCCTGCATGAACAAGAACCGGCTGTCCTTCTATAGACTGCATAAGGTTCGGATTCAATGCCTCGACCATCCATGCAGTCATTGCTCCTGCAACTTCAAGGTCTTCAGTTGTAACAGGTTTCCCACTCTTGTCATAAGCAACAACAATTCTTCCCATCCTTTCGCGCATGTCTTTTAAATCTCTCGATACAGCCAAAATAGCCATTATCTCTGAAGATACGGCAATGGCAAAGCCGGAATTCATCATAAATCCATCACTCTTACCACCTATGCCAATTATTATATCTCTGAGGGCTTGTGCGCAAAAGTCCATAATCCATTTCATTTCTACATTGCGAGGATCAATGTTAAGCCGTTTTAATTTTTTCCTTTCAAGTCTTTCATCATCATAATTAAATTCGTGCTGCATACGTGAGGTAAGGGCAACCATCGCGAGATTATGCGCATTTATAATGGCGTTGATATCTCCTGTAAGCCCAAGAGAAAATGGCGTCAATGGTATGCACTGCGAAAGTCCGCCGCCTGCTGCAGAACCTTTAATATTCATTGTTGGCCCTCCGGAAGGCTGGCGTATTGCGGCAATAACATTTTTCCCGCGTTTGCCAAGGCCCTGTGTTAGTCCCATGGTAGTGGTTGATTTGCCTTCTCCAAGGGGTGTTGGAGTTATTGCAGTGACATTGATATATTTGCCGTCTGTTTTTCTGTTCAGGCGATTAAGAATGCTTTTGAAATCCAGTTTTGCCACGTAATGACCATGGGGAAGGAGCTCATTTTTGTCCAGACCCAATTCCTCCCCTAACTGATATACTTTTTTCATGTTTGCTTCAGCTGCTTCTGCAACTTGCCAGTCTGCGTGCTTTGTCGGATCAAGCGGCATCTTCAAAACCCCCTTTCTTTAGTAGACAGTAGATAGTAGGTTGTAGACAGGGAAAAATCTTTTGCCCACTGTTTGTTCCCCTATCTAATACATGCTGTCTACTGTATGCTGGTTTTAGTAGCTTATCAATGCGCTCAGGAATTTATCGTTCATCCTCCTGAGATTTTTACTCATTGCAATTGCTATCTTTTTGACAATACATAGAGCCAGTTCGCAGTCTTCCCGCATCATTTTCTCAAAGTCTTCTTTTGGGATGAGCAGAAGTTCAGTATCATCAAGCGCTACAGCAGATGCCACATGTTTTCTGTTTTCAAGTATAGATAGTTCTCCGAAGAAATGACCTGCCGGAAGGACAACAAGCGTCTGTCTCCAGCCATCTGCAGTCACTCTTGAAATTTCGATCTTCCCTGATAGTATAAGCCAGAGGCCTTGCGTCTCGTCTTTTTCCTTAAAAAGGGGCTCACCCTTCTTAACAGTAACCTGTCTGGCTATTTTTGATATTTTGTTCAATCCTGTTGTGTCCATATCCTGCAATAGAATCTGTTGCTGCAATACCTCTGTTTTAATCATAGTACCCCCTTTTTTGGATCCATTTTATTATTTGTTTGACTGTTCAATTTTGACAGCACACACCTTTAACTCAGGTATCTTTGCTACAGGGTCCAAGGCTGTATTTGTAAGCAGATTTGCTGCTGCCTCACGATAATGAAAAGGTATAAAAACAAGCCCTTTTAATGGTCTTTCTGAAACCATAACTTCAATATCAAGAGAGCCTCTTCTTGATGTTACCTTAACAATATCCCCGTCCCGGACATTCAGTTTATCAGCATCGTCAGGATGAATCTCAATATAAGCGCCGGGAGAGACCATATTGATAGCATCGACCCTCCTGGTCATTGAGCCTGTATGATACTGAAAAAGCTGTCTTCCTGTCGATAGCAAAAATGGATAATCGTTATCGGGTAATTCCTCCGAAGCCCTGTATCTCACAGATGTGAATGTAGCCCTGCCCCGTGGGAACCCACCCTTAAAGAGATATGGAGTTCCAGGATGATCTAATGTAGGGCATGGCCATTGAAGGCCTGCCTTTGATATTCTTTTATACGTAACACCAACCAGAGCAGGCCATAGCTTTTTGGCTTCCTGGAATATATCTTCCATGAGATTGTAATTCATTTCATATCCAAATCTTTTTCCCAGTTCGCTTATACTGTAGGAATCTGCCTTTGCATCTCCCGGAGGTTCAACTGCTTTCCTGATTCTCTGTACTGTACGGGAAGTATTCGTAAATGTGCCGTTTTTCTCTGCATAACATGCTGAGGGTAGTATTACATCTGCAAGCTCTGCTGTCTCTGTCAAAAAGATATCCTGCACAACAAGAAAATCCAGATTTTTCAAGGCATTAATTGTGTGGCGCACATCCGGGTCACTGAGAATAGGATTTTCTCCCATAATATACAGAGCCCTGAGTTTCCCTTCAATAGCTGCCCTGATCATTTCCGGCGCTTTCAATCCTGGTTTATCCGACAATTTCACGCCCCATGCTTTCTCGAACTTCTGCTTAATCCCCGGTACGTCCACCCTTTGATAACCAGGGTAGAAATCAGGGATACAGCCCATATCTGTCGCACCCTGAACATTGTTCTGTCCCCTTAAGGGGTTAACCCCTGTGCTTTCCCTTCCAAGATTGCCGGTCATTAAGGCCAGGTTGGCAATAGCATATACGTTTTCTGTACCGTGGGTATGCTGGGTAATCCCCATTGTATAATAAATGCCGGGTCGCACTGCATCCCCGTAAAGGAAAGCTGCTTTAACTATCTTTTCTTTCGGAACCCCGGTAATTCTCTCTCCTGCCTCGGGAGTAAACTCATCAAGAGAATCCTTGAATGATTCAAAACCTTCTGTCCGTTCCTCTATGAATTTTTTGTCAATGAAATCTTCTTTCACTATTACATGCATGATAGAGTTTAGAAGGGCGACATCTGTGCCCGGTGTCTGTTGCAGCCATAAAGATGAGGACCTTACCAGGTCAATCCTTCTCGGGTCAGCCACAATGAGGTCTGCTCCCCTTTTGACAGCTTTCTTCATTCTCAGGCCGATAATAGGGTGGGTCTCTGTTGTATTTGAGCCGATTACAAAAATGACATCATGGTTTTCGATTTCCGGGATAGAATTTGTCATAGCTCCGGAACCAAAGACTGTGGCCAGACCGGCCAGAGATGCGCTGTGTCAATATCTTGCGCAATGGTCGACATTATTGGTGCCTATAACAGCCCTTATGAACTTCTGGAAGAGATAATTTTCCTCGTTTGTGCATCTTGCTGATGAAAGTCCTCCTACGGCATCAGAACCGTATTTCTCTTTTGTCTCTTTTAATTTGACCGCAATATAATCAAGGGCTTCGTCCCAGGAAACTTCCTTAAATTGTGAATCGTGAATCGTGAATCGTGAAGAGTTCTGAGGTTTGTTTAAGTCAACCCCCTCTTTTGGTGCAGTTCTGATTAAAGGCTTTGCAAGTCTGTCAGGGCTGTGGATGAATCCATATCCGAATCTTCCCTTTGCGCAGAGCCAGCCTTCATTAATAGTGTCTTCTTTTGATGAAACCCTTATCACCTCGTTCCGCCATACATGGAGCGTTAAGTTGCAGCCACATCCGCAGTACGGACAGACTGTTTCTACTTCTTTGAAATTCTGCCTTCCCTTGTGAGCCCACATTTTTCCTGTGAGAGCGCCTGTAGGACAAACTGATACGCACTGGCCGCAGAACTCGCAATCGAGGTCTTTTTCAAAAGGCGGACAGATCTTTGTTTTCAGACCTCTGTAAGCAAAGTCAATTGCACCGACTCCCTGGATTTCGTCGCATATCCGCACACACTGACCGCAGAGGATACATTTCTCCATCTCCCTTGCAACAAAAGGATTGTTGTCTTTTTTTGTATATATCCTTCTTTCTCCTTCGAAACGGTTTTCTCTGATTCCGTAGAAATATGCAAGCTCCTGGAGTTTGCAGTCACCGGCTCTTTCACATACCATGCAGTCTTTCGGGTGGTCAGAAAGGATCAGTTCAAGCGTTGTTCTTCTCAATTTTTCCAGGCTGGGGCTTGCTGTTATTATCTCCATCCCTTCCTTAGCAAATGTTGTACATGATGCAACAGGTTTTGGATATCCTTTAATTTCTATCAGACAGAGCCTGCATCCTCCAAATGGAGAGAGTTCAGGATGGTGGCATAATGTGGGTATAGGAATGTCAAGTTTTCTTGCAGCATCGAGGACTGTTGACAATTTCCTTACCGTAACTTTTTTGCCGTCTATTTTAAGGGTTACCATTTCATGTCCATAAAATCTCCCCTAACCCCTCTTTGCCAAAGAGGGGAATATATCTCCCCTTTGGAAAGTGGGGAGAAAGGGGGATTTTTTAATAATAATTGTGCATTATGCATTATATCTTTATTATCGCCTTGAACTTACATGCATCGAAACATGTTCCGCACTTGATACAAATTTCAGGATCAATTCTATGAGGAGATTTTCTTTTACCTCTCACCGCATCCGCAGGGCATGCTCTCTTGCATGCTCCGCAACCGTTACAGATTTCTTCCAAAACTGAATATGTGATCAAATCTTTGCATACAGCTGCAGGACATTTTTTATCCCTGATATGTGATTCATATTCATTTCTGAAATACCTGAGTGTACTTAAAACAGGATTAGGAGCAGTCATTCCCAATCCGCATAATGATGTAGCTCTGATATGATGCCCGAGTTCTTCAAGGAGCTCAATGTCTCCTTCTTTACCATTACCAGATGTAATTCTTTCTAATATCTCAAGCATCCTCTTTGTCCCGATCCTGCACGGTGTACATTTACCGCACGACTCTGCCTGTGTAAATTCAAGGAAGAACTTGGCTGTATTGACCATACAGCTGGTTTCATCAAGGACGACCATGCCGCCGGAACCCATAATGGAACCAACCTGTGCAAGCGATTCATAGTCTACTTCCGTATCAAGAAATTCTGCAGGGATGCAGCCACCTGAAGGGCCTCCGGTCTGCAATGCCTTGAATGATTTTTCACCTTCAATCCCTCCGCCTATATCAAAGATTATATCCCTTAAAGTTACGCCTAAGGGCACCTCAATCAAACCTGTATTTTTTACCTTTCCTGAAAGTGAAAAGACTTTGGTTCCGCCACTCCTGTCAGTTCCGAGATTTCTATACCAATTTGCACCATTCATAATAATTCGGGGAATGTTTGCGAATGTCTCAACATTATTTAAGACAGTAGGTTTATCCCATAACCCTTTTTCTGCTGAGCGCCATAACTTCGGAGTCGGCATGCCGCGTTTACCTTCAATAGAGCGCATAAGTGCTGTTGCCTCTCCACAGACAAAGGCGCCTGCGCCCTGAAATATCTTGAGGTCAAAGCCAAAGTCAGTTCCAAAGATATTATTACCGAGAAATCCGGACTGCTTGCACTGGTCAATGGCCATCTGAAGGCGTTTAACTGCAAGCGGGTATTCAGCCCTTACATAGATATAGCCATGATGAGATCCGGTTGCCTTTGCGCATATAATCATTCCCTCGATGACAGCATGCGGATCACCTTCCATAACAGACCTGTCCATGAAGGCGCCCGGGTCTCCTTCATCACCGTTACAGATTACATACTTGATATCTGATTCAATCCGTAAACCAAGTTCCCATTTTATTCCTGTTGGAAAGCCTGCGCCGCCTCTTCCCCTTAAATTAGAGCTTTTTACAACATCAACAATTTCTTCGGGACTCATTGAGGCGAATGCTTTTTTTGCAGCCTTATAACCACCGACTGCTATATAGGCATTAATATCTTCAGGATCTATCTCGCCACAGTGAGATAGTACAACCTTTGTTTGTTTGTTGTGGAAATTGAAATATGCTTCTCCTACAATCCATTCTGTGACAGGATTCCCCTTCATTATATGTTCATCAAAAATTCTTGCTACCATGTCCGGCTTGATGTGTTTATACGTTGTTTTTTCACCGTTAATGATCACATCCACAAGAACATCCTTTGCACAAAAACCCCTGCAGCCGACACGGTGCGCTGAACATTTCTCATAGATGGTCGCTTCAAGGCCGGCTGAAGAAATTGAATTCCTGAATGCAGAAAGCACCTCTTCTCCGCCTGATGCTACGCCGCCTGTACCTGCGCAGACTTTTATAGCGATATCTTTATTCATTTGATTTAATTTTTTTAACCTCTTTTATCAGCTTATCGAGGGTCATCTTGCCGTGAACTTCCTTATTTAGGATTGTAACAGGCGCAATCCCGCATGCGCCGATGCAGTTAACCTTTTCAACGGTAAATTTCAGGTCAGGGGATGTCTCTTCATCGGGTGGGATGTCAAGTTCCATGAAAAGTCTGTCAATCAGTCTTTCAGATCCCTTAACATGGCAGGCTGTGCCGCGGCAGACAGTGATGATATTTTTGCCTCTTGGCTTAAGATGAAACTGTGAGTAGAAAGTAGCTGTGCCGAAAAAACGGCTGGCAGGGATATCAAGTTTTTTTGAGAACCAGAATACTGCTTCTTCAGGGATATAACCAAAGTTATTTTCAATATCCTGAAGGATGGATATGATATTCACCTTGTTTATTTGATAGTCATTCAGTATTTTCTCAAGGATTTTTTCCATTCTGAATGTCCTCTGTTGTTTACTTCATTATATCTGACAAAAGATAGCAGTTGTCTATATTTTGTTTTTCAAAATACCCTCCTGTCAGGGAGGGATTATTAGACTACCATAATAAAATATTCATTTCAAGCAAATTAAAGCACAAGCTAAATTGTTTTTTCTTTTGAAGCATCAATTCGCCGGAAGTGTTGGGGAAGAATGAAATATGTATAAAGACATTTTTTTATCGTTTCTTGTGTTTATGGAGTTTCTTGTGGTATAAAAATACTTTATTAAAAATAATACATAAATCTAAAAAACATAAAGGAATATTCATTGAAAAAAATACCTGCAGCGAGATCGTTTTTTGCAGCTTTTTTTCTCTTGTTTCTCTTTTCAACTCCTGTTCTATCCGGTTCAGCCATTCTTCTCGACCGCGTCGTTGCAGTTGTCAATAAAGAAGTCATAACCTGGAGTGAGCTCTACAAGATGATGGAATACGAGACAACAGAGCAGGTGAAGAAAATGAAAGATGAAGAACGCGCAAAGATATTTAAAGACAATGAGGCTATTTTCCTCGAGAGGCTCATCGATATGAAACTCCAGATACAGGAAGCAAGGAACATTGGTATTGATGTTACTCCGGATGAAGCAAAAGAGGCGATAGAAAACATAAAGAAAAAATATTCTCTAACAGATAAATCTCTGGAAGAATCCCTTAAGAAAGAGGGGCTGACCCTTGAAGATTATAAAAAAAGAATCTCTGAACAGATTCTTGTCAGTAATATTGTGAACCAGAAGATAAGAAGCAAGATCGTTGTCTCTGAAGCAGATGTAAATAATTATATAGAAGCAAATAAAGATCGCTTCGATGAGAGTGAATCGTTCAGATTGAGACAGATATTTTTCAGGAAGCCCAAGGATGATGCTGACAGAAAAACGCTGGAAGATAAGGCTTCGCTAATAATGCAGAGACTGCAAACAGGAGAGGATTTTTCATCTCTTGCAAAAGAGTATTCCGAGGACCCTTCAGGCAGGACCGGCGGTGACATGGGTAATATAAAAAAGGACATTATGGCAAAAGAATTCATTGACGTGCTCTCATCAATGAAGCCTGGTGATTTCAGCAAGCCATTCTGGACTGACAGGGGTCTGCATATAATAAAATTAGAAGAGAAAGTATCCGTAAAGGCTAAAGATGAAATAAGGGAAAACGTAAGAAGACAACTGCTTGAAGAGCAGTTCGCCGAGAAATACAAAATCTGGATAAAGAGCTTAAGGGAAAAAGCCCGTATCGAAATACGGTTGTAAGTCTGGAGGATAATATTTCGCTTTTAAGAATAGGAGTGCTTGCTTCCGGTCGGGGATCAAATTTTCAGTCAATCATTGATGCAATAAACAATAAGAATCTGAAAGCACAAATACTTCTATTGATAACCGACAATCCGTCGGCGTATGCAATCGAGAGGGCAAAAAAGCATGACATCGAACATTTACTTATCAGGCCAAAGGAATACAGTTCAAGAGATGACTTCTATAGAAAGATCACTGAGGAACTTCAAAAAAGAGATGTTGGGTTAGTTGTTTTAGCAGGCTTTATGAGGATTGTCGGGAAAACCCTGATTGATGCATTTCCTGATAAAATTATGAATATCCATCCGGCGCTTCTGCCGTCTTTTCCCGGACTGCATGGCCAGAAGCAGGCAGTCGAATATGGGGTAAAAATATCCGGATGCACTGTTCATTTCGTCGATGAAGGAATGGATACCGGACCGATCATTATGCAGGCTGCTGTGCCGGTCTACCACGATGATACAGAAGACACGCTCTCAGAAAGGATCCTGAAATTGGAACACAAGATATACCCTGAGGCCATACGACTATTTTCAGAAGGAAGGCTTGAAGTTCAGGGCAGGGTGGTAAAGATTAAAGATAGTCTCCCGTCCGAAAACTCTCTCGTTAACCCGCCGTTAGAAACATAAAATACTTTCTATATTACTCCAAATATTCTTAACGCATCTCTTATATATAGTAATGTGAATATCAGAAGTATGAACCCAAGTATTCTGATGATATAAATATAAGCACTGCTTTTAAGGAAGGATTTAGATCTGTCGACTATCAGCGCGACCAATATTTTCGATCCGATTAAGAAAACATAGAATCCCGATATGAAAAATATAACAGATAGCAAGTTGACTGAATATCCTTTCACTACGGTTGGTGCGCCAACAGTCATCCAGAAGAGATATGGATGGGGACTCAGTAAATTTGTCAATATCCCTTTTTTAAGAGATTGAACTTTAACGTTCTGCAGATCTAAATGAAAGCCTTTTATCGTTATGCTTTCATATGCGAGATAGGCTATAAATAATGCGCCTGCAAGTGAAATTGCTCCGAGTGCCAATTCAAATTCCGACAGTTTCGAGAGAATAAAAACTGAAAAGAAAATAATCGGAACGTCTGTTACAGCAGGGGCAGTTGCTACCATTATCCCCTCTTTTTTATTGTGTCTCAGGGTTTCCGAAATCACTAAAGTCAGCAAAGGGCCGGGCAATAATCCTGCAACCAGACCAAACAATATACCTGAGGCCAGGAATGGTAATGAATCAAACATGAAGAATAATATCAGAAAAAAGGAGCAAATGCTATTCTCATCATAGCTCACAATTCTTGCAGGCATATATCTCTTGTAGTAATATATATCCAAATGAGGATATCAGGCGGGATTGCAAAGGGGAGACGGACAGCCACAAAAAGACTTCTCACAAAAAATTCAGAAGGAGAAAGACTCAGGCCGACTTCCTCGAAAGTACGCGAAGCCTTATTTGACATATTACGGAATAGAATCGAAGGGGCAAGCTTTGTTGACCTCTATGCCGGAACAGGAACCGTGGGCCTTGAGGCGCTCTCAAGAGGCGCCGGCAGATCTGTTTTTGTGGAACCGGATGAACTCAGAATAAGAACAATTAAAAACAATGTTCTTGAACTCGGATTTCTTGAAAAGGCATTGGTTGCAAAGGGAAGGGCATATGAATTTCTCCAAAAGGCATCTTCTGAAAATGAGAGCTTTGATATTTTCTTTATTGATCCGCCATACGATTCAGAGGAGATCGAAAAAATATTTCCACTGCTTGGAGAAGAGGGACTTGTAAACGAAGATGGTGTTGTAATCGTAGAGCATTTCTTTAAAAGACACGTCCCGGAAAAGGCAGGAAGACTGAAAATGAAAAGAAGCTACAGGTATGGAGACACCATGTTAACACTTTACAGAAAGGCTGATAAATGAAAACGATTGCTATCTATCCCGGAACCTTTGACCCTATTACAAACGGGCATCTTGATCTTATTAAGAGGGCATTGAGAACATTTGATGAGGTAATTATTGCGGTGGCGCCAAGCCAGAAGAAACAGCCTCTTTTTAACATACCGGAGAGATTGGATTTGATCCATGATGCAGTTAAAGGGCTGAAAAGGGCAAGGGTTGATACCTTTAACAGTCTGCTGGTCGAGTATGTAAAAAAGCGAAAGGGAAATGCTATCCTGCGCGGCCTGAGGGCAATATCCGACTTCGAATATGAATTCCAGATGGCGCATATGAACAGAAGACTCAACACTAATATTGAGACGGTATTCATGATGCCAAGTGAAGAATACAGCTATCTTACATCGACTATCATTAAGGAAGTAGCATTCTTTGGAGGTTCTGTAAAAGGACTTGTTCCTGAGAAGGTTGAAAAGGCATTAAAGGAGAAATTCAAGACGGTCAAATACTTTCCAGGTTGACATGATCTCGCTATTATTCTTAAAACATCTCCTGGACTCCGAACGGGTCTTTGATTTCTAATGAAGGATTGAATTTGAGTTTCTTCTCCCCCCTGTTCTCAAGGTACTTTTTCAATTCGAGGTCTACCTTTATCGGCACATCAATTCCTGCCTTTGCAAGAGCCTGACGCAAAAGAGCCTCTGCTTTTCCTGCGAAGGCAAGAGAATCTCCAAGCACCCTAAGGGCTTCTGCCGGGTTATGGAAACCGACAGAGTTTTCTGCCCCGATGAAATTAATACGAAGAAAAGCCTCAATATAATAATCCTTTGCTTTATCGTAGAGCGCTTTATCTATGTTTTTGCCTGCTTCCTGAGCAGTGTGGGCTTTCTCTAAGTGTTTAGCCACTGCAGCTATTGCATATCCTGAACGGATCATGAGAGAAACGGTCCTGTCCTGAATGGCTTCAACCTGTGCCCTTAACCAGTCAGCAGTCTCTGAATGGCACTGCATGCATGCCCGCAGGTCTGTTTTTAAAGGGCTTGTAACCCGGTGGTTTGATACCTTATAAGAGCCAATTTTTGTATATGGCATATGACAATCAGCACAGGCAGCTCCTGCCTTCCAGTGGATACTGTTGAAGGAGAATAATTCATACTCAGGATGACGTATGAAAGGCATCTTATACCCTGTAACATTCTGCTTCCATTCAATGACATTGGGATCGATATTTTCAGGAGATTTTGATGGGCCTGAAACGGCAAAAGGTATAAAAAAAGAACGGCAAACAATGGGGTAAAAATATAGAGAAGGGTTTTTACATGCCTGCGATTATACATTTGTATAAAATAATATCATTTATTCCAACGAATCCAAATATAATGTTTTATACAAAAAGTTTTATACAAAAAAACTTTATTGGTTCCCAGCTGTCATGGTCACCAGAGTTTTGTCATGCCTCTTGCAACATGATACCATTTGCCGCTGATCTTTTCCCACATGTCTTCCATAACGATGACCCTGTCTCCCTGTGGAGTTGGAAATGGCAGGGCCGGCCAGCCAGTCACGAGCCTTATCTTAACAGTCGTAAACCCTACTGTAACGCTGCCTTCATTGCCTATCTCGAGTATCTCAAAGTCTTTGAGTGGAATCCCGGTGACTGACCTGTTTATATATATAGTCCGATTATTTTCCCGTTTGTCCTGATCCTCATCAATGGACATCCTCTCATAGTTCCATGCCTCTTCAAATGAAGATCTTTTCTTCAATTCGTAAAAATCTCTGACCGTTTTTGACAGATCGTCTGATGGGGTCCTGACAAGAGATGACGTACACGAAAAAAACTGCGTGGATAATAAGATTAATAACAGAACAGGCAAAAGCTTCTTCATGCTGTCAACTGTAAAATGTACTGTGTATCAATTATCTCCGGGAACATTATTTAAGGCAATATAATGATGTCAGAAACAGTATCTATTAAAGTCTTATTTGCGATATTGATGGCAACCTGCCTTCTTTCCAGAGGGTATACGTCAGCAAATGAAGCGTTTTCTGTGTATACAAAGCCAAAGACAGGCGCAGAAACCATGAAGCATGATTCCCCAGAGATTGTGGCGCCGATGTTTATACCGTTGCCACCAAAAGGAATAGCTTCCACTACGTTGAATAACGTTGGCCCCCAGTTTGTGATATTCCCGTTATCATCAAAGGATTGAACGTACAAAGTACGTGGAAACCGATTGGCAGATGGATGATTGCTTTGGGGAGCGATTAATATAAGTTTTGTTTGTGTTCCAACAGCAGGATTCCTATTGTAACGGGCACAGTATTGATTATTCTGGGAACCAAGAGCTTTATAGAAAACAGGACCCGGATCACATACAATCCAGGGACGTCCTTTTGTTATGTTATCAGTCAGGAAAAGTTCGGCAAAATCGATATCAGCGCCTTCAGCATCGTCGACAGATAGAAAGATATCCCTATTAAAAACATTGCCGCTAAAGTCGCAAAAAACATGCGAATTCGGAGAAGACGAGGTGTTTATAAAATCATAAGCCTCATCTATCTTCCAGGCATCGCCGATATTGGCAAAGTCCTGGAACATGATGGCATTTAGAGCGAATGCCTTATCATTCGAAACAAGCGCTGTCCTTATCCAGAGGCTGTTTGGTACAGTACGTGCCTGTCCGGTTATATTGTCGCTTGGTCTTCCGTCAAGGCCGGCACAATCAAGGTTTGTCTTTACAAAGGATATATAGCCTTTTATGATACCGTCAGAATCTTCCGGCGCCGATAGTGTAACCGGTGGTCCGGTGTCAAAGTCGTTCAAATCAGTTGTGCCGCCATATGCAGAATCACTGTAGTCATAAAGGTTTATCGTATTAAAACCTGTTGAATTAACAACTATGCCCACATTGTCAGAAGGCTTCAGGAGTAAATTGAAAAAGTATAATTTCAGACCGCTCGAGTCATACACTGAGCTGTGCACCTGGGCACAGGAGTT
>VGWX01000036.1 GCA_016873615.1 Nitrospira sp.
ATCTGTGACCATACAAAAGACGGGGCATTCGGACTTGTTGTGAACCGTATCTTGCTGAGCAGCTTTTCCCCTTTGCAGAACGGACTTGAGATAAAGGAATGTGTTGTTGATATGCCGGTATTCTATGGCGGTCCTGTCAAGCCTGAACAGGGCTATATACTCTATTCCTCATCGGATATGTACTATCCTTCAATAAAGATCAATGACAGCCTTGCTCTTACTACAGCAAAGGAGATCCTTATTGACGTTGCATCAGGCAAGGGGCCGGATAAATTCCTTTTTGCCCTCGGTTTTGCCGGATGGTCTCCGGGACAGCTTGAACAGGAGCTTATGGCAGACGGCTGGCTTATTGCCCCTGCAGATAATAAAATCATCTTTGATACGCCGGAAAGCGAACGCTGGAAAGCAGCGGCAGAACTGATAGGAGTTGATCTGACAAGGTTTTTTTGCAGGCACGGGATAACAGAGAGTTGACAATTTCCTGTAAAATCTATTAATCTACTAGTCTTAAAATTATCCGAGGAAGGTGATGTGATGAGGACTCTCTTTGCCAAAAAAGATGATATAGAACGAAGGTGGTATATCGTTGATGCGAAAGATGCCATCCTTGGAAGGCTTGCTGTCAAGATTGCCAATTGCCTGACCGGCAAGACAAAGCCGATCTTTACTCCGAATGCCGATACTGGTGATTTTGTTATCGTAATAAATGCAGAGAAGATAAAACTGACAGGCAGGAAGATTGATAATAAGATTTATTACAGTCATTCGGGTTATACCGGCGGAATCAAAGCAGAGACAGCGCGCGAGCGTCTTAAAAGGCGCCCTGAAAGAATCATTGAAGACGCTGTTTGGGGGATGATTCCCAAGGGGAGACTCGGCAGGTCAGTTATAAAGAAGCTTAAGGTCTATAAGGGATCTGATCATCCCCACAGCGCACAGAAACCAGAAGTGTTGTCTGTATAAAAACAGAACAGTCCGATAATAAAGGAGCAATACATGGCAGAAATCCAGTACAATGCGACCGGTAGAAGAAAGACATCAGTAGCGAGGGTTACTCTTTCACCGGGGAATGGACAAATAACCGTTAATAAAAAACCTGCGGACGTCTATTTCCCGAGAGAAACATTGAGAATGGTAATACGTCAGCCTATCGAAATAGCCGGTATAACCGGCAAATATGATATCACAGCGATTGTTGCCGGCGGAGGTCCCTCAGGCCAGGCAGGAGCGGTAAAGCACGGAATAACAAGAGCTATTGTTGATATGAACAGCGACTTTCGGTCAAGACTCAAAAAAGAAGGTTTCCTCACGAGGGACCCGAGGGAAAAAGAGAGAAAGAAATACGGCCAGAAGGGCGCTCGCAAGAGATTCCAGTTCTCCAAGAGATAAAAAAACAGTCATCAGTCAATAGTCAGTATATAGTGATGACTAATCATAAATTTTTTTAAAAGACATCTGTTGATAGACACTTTCTGTCATTCTGGCTTGTCCAGAATCTTTCTTTAATCCCGAAAGCATTCGGGACCGACAAGCGGGAATGACATTATAATCAACCTAACTCATGTATTAAAATGCTTAAAGTTTTTATATGCGGAGGCAGCGGTTATACCGGAGGCGAATTGCTCCGCATCCTTTCAAACCATCCTGAAGTTATTGTCGCCGGAGTTACTTCAGAAAGATCTGCAGGGAAATCCGTAAGCGATCTTTTTCCTCACCTGCATAAATATTCAGCCCTGAGATATGAACCTTTGCGGTCTGAAGAGATCATAGAAAAGGCAGACCTCTTTTTTATGGCTCTCCCACATGGAGAATCACAGGCTGCTGTAGACTTCTTCTATCGTAATGGGAAGATGGTTATAGACCTTTCAGCCGACTACCGGCTTAGAGATGTGAAGACATATGAAAAGTGGTATAAGGCGCCACATAAATTTCCTGCAACACTGAAAAAGGCTGTTTTCGGCCTGCCTGAAATTTACCGCAATAAGATCAGGAGGGCAAGGCTGATCGCAAACCCGGGCTGCTATCCAACAGGCGCTATCCTGGGCCTGCTGCCTGCATTACGAAACAGAATGATCAGCATTTCTTCTATCGTTGTCGACTCAAAATCAGGGACAAGCGGGGCCGGCAGAAAATCCGACGCAGCATTATCTTATTGTGAAGTGAACGAAGGGTTTAAGGCATATGCTGTCGGAACGCACCGGCATACGCCTGAAATTGAACAGGAACTTTCTTTGCTCAGCGGCAAAGAGATTAGTGTAAATTTTACCCCGCATCTCCTTCCGGTTGACAGGGGCATATTGACTGCCATATATAGTCCTCTGATAAAAAGGATAACTGCAAATGAGGCGGTAAAAACATACAGAAATACTTATAAAAAAGAACCGTTTGTCAGGGTCCTCGAATATGGAATGTATCCAAATATAAAGAACGTGCGCGGTACGAACTTTTGTGAAATAGGATTGAAAGTAAATGAGCGGACAAATACCCTGATTGTGATAACAGCAATTGATAACCTTGTTAAGGGCGCTTCCGGACAGGCTGTGCATAATATGAATATCATGATGGGGTTTGAAGAAAAGACAGCGCTCGCTTCCCTGGCGTTGTTTCCATGATCCCCAAAGGTTTTTTATTTTCAACAGTTGAAGCTGCAATAAAAAAACCCGGCAGGAAAGACCTCGCCCTTATTTATTCTGAGGCAGAGGCCAATACAGCAGGCATGTTCACATCAAATAAAGTCAAAGCAGCGCCTGTCAAACTCGACATGAAAAAAATAAGGTCAGGGAGAGGACAGGCGATAATAGTAAACAGCGGAAATGCAAATGCATGCACAGGCAAAAAGGGCATGGAAGATGCAGTTGAAATGACAAGGCTCGCAGCTCGCCGGCTGAAAATAAAACCTTCTCTTGTATATGTCTGTTCAACAGGCGTCATAGGAACACCGATGCCCATTGACAGGATAACAGCTAAGATTCCCGGATTAATGGATGATTTAGGCAAATCATCCATCGAGGATGTTGCAGCAGCGATCATGACGACCGATACCTTCCCGAAAATCCTGATGAAAAAAATCAGGGTCGGCAATAAAATCGGCAATATCGCGGGTATCTGTAAAGGCGCCGGCATGATATGCCCTCATATGGCAACCATGCTGTGTTTTATCATGACTGATATTTCCGTGAATCAGCAGACCCTGAACCGCGCGCTGAAGGATTCGGTAAAAAAATCATTCAACAGGATCACCATCGACGGTGATATGTCTACGAATGATACGGCGCTCATCATGGCCAACGGTATGATCGGCAATGACGAGCTTTCAGAGAGATCAGAAGCATATGCCGCATTTAAGAAATCCCTCGATGAGATCACCTATGGATTATCGCGGCTGATAGCGCTTGATGGTGAAGGCGCAACAAAGCTTGTCGAGATAGAAGTAAAGGGCGCAAAGAGCGAAGCCGACGCTGAAAAGGCTGCATTTGCAGTGGCGAATTCAAGCCTTGTGAAGACAGCTATTTACGGGAATGACTCTAACTGGGGCCGCATTATGGCTGCCGTCGGTTATTCCGGCATTAACGTGAAAGAAGAAAGGGTGGATATTTATTTCGGTAGAGTAAAAGCTGTAGATAAAGGAATAACAACCGGCAGGGATATTGAGGCGGCTAAGGTTTTAAAAGGTAAGAATATTAATATAGTCATCGATCTTCACCTCGGAAAATATGCTGCTAAGGTTTTAACCTGTGATATGACAGAGGAATATATCAGGGTCAACGCAGATTACAGAACGTAGACCCACAGATTGTAATCATTCAGTCAAAGGTGTAGCCGCAACCTTTAGGTTGCGTTCCAAACGCAGGCTGAAGCCTGCGGCTACAAAAATCTACCGCTTTCCAACTTCCACGTTAAACCGTGATTAATTTTTCAGGACAGTTCGATCAGTTCGTATTTCCTGCTGCCTAATCCGAGCCTCTCTGCCTCATCTGTCTGGATCTGATAGGGTCTTTCGCTGAGCTTGAATAGTATATCGTCTCCAGACGAGATCTTCTTATCATCAGACATTGACTGCGGCAATGGCGGCGACTTAAGAAGTATGTCAATGCTTGCCTGCTCAATTGCAACAATGTCGTCAGATATCATTATGCCCTGATCCTGTATTACAGGGACGTCAGCTATCGGCATGCAATCGCATTCAGGCTGGATCTCTGTGAGAAAATTAATGTAAATGACTTTATTCGGTTTGAAGGTTTTCAGAACTGCCTTTGAAGCCTCTGCAAGGGAACGCATGAACCTTTCAGCATCTCCCGGGAGCGAAAGCGCTCCTGACTGACAGACACGCTCACACCTGCCGCACCTCCAGCATTCGTTGCTGTCCCATTTAATCTCGTCCTGATCGAATTTAATGGCATCAAGCGGACATATCTCCATGCACTGATAGCAAAGCTCGCATTTCTCCTTATCCCATGCCAGCATCCCCTCTCCAATTGTATGCATGGCGCCTCTGCCGCATTTCCAGCCGCACTCCCTGTGCCTTGAGCTTACGCCGCCCATTGCGATGTTCTTTATTGCGCCTGCATAACCTGCCTGTATATGCCCTTTAATATGAGAGCAGACAACCATTGCAGGGACGTCATGTATCACGCTTGCCACAGCTATTTCCTTGAGTATTTCGCCTGACTTTACCATGATATTATCATTCCCGTAAATTCCATCAGCCAACACAACAGGCGCTCCGACAGAAAGGTGATTTATACCGTTATAGTTTGCCACTTCAAGGTAATCGAGACCTTTAATCCTTACTGTGTCGGTAACAAAGGGCTTTGCCCCAAGGGATTTCAGCGCATCAACAACCTTCCGTAAAAAAACAGGCCGAACTATCCTATGCGCGCCTTCAGAACCCCAATGTGTCTTCACAGCAACCCACTCATCAGGTTCAAAGTAATGAGACAGGTTAATCTCTTTAAGCAGCCGATCAAGCTTGCCCGGCATGCTTTCGTCATATTTCCATTTTATTGCCCTTGCTGATGCATAATATACTTTTGACATTTATATGCCTCCTTTAAAATCTTATCCCGGGTTGGAATCCTGGTTTTCTAGTATGTCTATAAGTAAAGCTACATTGATGTCATTCCCGCTTGTCGGGTCACCTCAGGCGACTCGCCGAGGCGAGAATCTTTCTGAAAAAACCAGAAGGATTGCGGACAAGCCGCAATGACAGAAAGTCGCCTTGCTAATGACTACATTAGTAATTATATCAATTTTGCAGGTTTAATTTTGATGTATATTTAGTAAAATGATGAATAAGATAAAAAGCAAAGGAGAGACATGTATATTTTAGAAAACATAACGATGAATGAGTTTAAGAAATATCTAAGGCAGACAAAAACTATTGTCTTCCCGTTCGGAACTATCGAAGAGCATGGGAGTCATCTCCCCCTGAATACAGATTCTCTTATTATTCAGGAAGTCCTTAAGCTGGCTGCCGGGAAAAAGAAATTCTTTCTTGCGCCAATAACCTATTACGGTGTCTGTACAACTACAGGAGGCCATCCGGGAACGATCGGCATTACCCCTGAGACACTGAGGCGGCTTTCATTTGACCTTGTTACAGACGCTTATAAAAAAGGACTAAGGAACTTTTTGCTGATCTCAGGTCATGGCGGAAGTCTTCATATGTCGGCGCTGAAGGAGACAGCCGAGATATTAATAGAGAGACTGGAGAACAGCAGGATAGCAGTCTGTTCCCCGTACGATATTTTGTGGAAGGAGTTGTCGGACATCGCTGAAACACCGAATGACTCTCATGCAGGCGAACTGGAAACATCCATTATGCTCAGCCTGGCCCCTGAACTTGTAAAAGGCAGGGCCCGCGAAGAATATCCCAGTATTCCCAAACCGTTTATTGTGAAAAATAAGGTAAAATACTGGCCTGGCGGAGTCTGGGGAAACCCTAAAAAGGCGTCTAAGGAAAAAGGGGACAGGGCGATCAAAATCATAACTAATAAGATTGTCGGGATACTCGACTTGATCGAAAAGATGAAATAGAATGGCATATGGAAAAAGAGACCGTTGATTTTCTCATCATAGGCAGTGGTGTCGCAGGGCTCAGGGCTGCGATAGAGCTTGCGCCGCATGGCAATGTGCTTGTAGTGACAAAGGACCGTCCTGCTGAGAGCAGCACAGAATATGCGCAGGGTGGGATTGCCGTGGCGCTGAGCGATGAGGATGAGGTCGGCATACATTTTGAAGATACCCTGCGGGCGGGAGACGGCCTCTGCAGGGAGGATGCTGTAAAGATACTTGTAGAGCAGGGCCCTCTAAGGATACTTGAACTGATATCGTGGGGCGCTGCATTTGACAAGGAAGGCTCGAAACTCGACTTTACAATGGAGGCAGCTCATTCACGGAAAAGGATTCTGCATAGCCACGGAGATTCCACAGGCAAAGAGCTTGAAAGGGCGCTTCTCAAGAAGGTTATCTCATTCCCTTCAGTAAGAAAATATCCATTTGCCTTTACCGAAGCCCTCATTGTGACAGCTGATAAATGTTTCGGGGCATATGTCCTTATAGGAGGGCAAAGAAAGGCATTATTCGCAAAATCCACGATCCTTGCAACAGGAGGCGCGGGCCAGATATTCCTGAGGACGACCAACCCGGCTGTGGCAACCGGCGACGGCATAGCTATTGCCTTCAGGTCAGGCGCTGTGCTTGAGGATATGGAATTTATCCAATTTCATCCGACTGTTCTCCTGGCTCCTTCTGCTCCACAGTTTCTCCTGAGTGAGGCAATGAGGGGAGAGGGCGCTATCCTGCGGAATATTCATAAAGAAACTTTTATGAAAAGTTATCATCCTGATGCTGAACTGGCGCCACGGGATGTTGTCACCAGGGCGATTCTGTCACAGATGGTGAGGACAAATTCCAGTCATGTTTACCTTGATCTTACACACCTTGATAATGATTTTGTAAAGAACAGATTCCCGAGGATTTACGCAACGTGTCTGCAGTATGATGTGGACATTACTAAGGAACTAATCCCGGTTTCTCCCGCTGCCCACTATATTATGGGAGGGGTAAAAACGGACAAGAACGGCGCTACTAATATCCGGGGATTGTATGCAGCAGGGGAGGTTGCGTGCACAGGCGTGCATGGCGCAAACAGGCTTGCTTCAAACAGTCTGCTTGAAGGCCTTGTCTTCGGCGCAAGGGCAGGGAAGGCGGCAGCAGATTATGGCTTAAGCAGTTCCGGACATCACGTGAAGGATGCGGAACTTAAGGACAGCAAGGAAAAAGCAGCGCCTGACAGGCCTTTCCCAGGCAGGCATAAACCGAGCCCTGATATGGAAGAGATAAGGCATTTATTGAGGAAGCTGATGTGGGAGAGGGTGGGTATTATACGATGCGAGGAATCTCTTGGTGAGGCAAGAAAGAAACTTGAAGAATGGTCATTTATCGATGACAGAACTTTTATGACAAGACGCGAACTCGAACTCAAAAACATGTACGAAGTATCGAAGTTAATAACAGAATCAGCAATTTTACGGAAGGGAAGTGTAGGCGCTCATTACAGATCTGATTATCCACAGACAGGGGACGGATGGGAAAGACACATAGTCTGGAAAAAGGAAGAATCGCTCAAATATGAGTTCCTTAAATAACGGATTAAAGAAGGTGAAGCGGAATTAAGGCGTTTTGATATCGTATGCCTTGATTTTTCTGTGCAGGTTGCTTCGTTCAACGTCAAGGATTTCAGCAGTTTTTGAGATGTTCCAGTTATTCTCCTCAAGCTTTTTCGTGATAAAGTCTTTTTCGAATGAATCCCTCGCATCTTTTAAGGCGCTAAAGGAAAAATAATCTGAACGGACGGTTTCTCCGACAATAATATTTTTTGCTGTTATAGTGGTTGATGGGGTCATGATAACAAGCCTCTCAATAAGGTTTCTGACTTCTCTGATATTGCCCGGCCAGTCATAAGCGTCCAATACCTTAAACCCGTCAGCAGTCATTTTTTTCGGCTTCTGACCGTATTCCGTTGCAAAGTGTTCGAGAAAGAATTCGACAAGTTCAGGTATGTCTTCCTTTCTTTCTCTCAATGGGGGAACGATAATAGGAATAACGTTAAGCCTGTAAAGAAGGTCTTCTCTGAAATTGGCTTTTTTAACCTCTTCGAAGAGGTCTTTATTGGTAGCTGAAATAATCCTCACGTCAACTTTTATATTCTTGCTGCCTCCAACACGCTGAAATTCCTGAGTCTCTATGACCCGGAGCACTTTTGACTGGGTGGAGAGAGACATGTCCCCCACTTCATCAAGAAACAGCGTGCCTTCATCTGCAAGTTCGAATTTGCCCTTTTTCCTCTCGAATGCGCCTGTGAATGACCCCTTTTCGTGACCGAAAAGTTCACTTTCAATAAGCTCCTGAGGTATTGCTGCGCAGTTCATCTCTACAAAGGGTTTATCCGCCCTGCTGCTGCTTTCGTGGAGGGTATGGGCAACAAGCTCTTTGCCTGAACCGCTCTCCCCGAGTATCAATACCCTGCCGTTGCTTTTTGCAGCCATATCTATCTGTTCCCTGAGCTGTTTTATCTTCTGAGAATTACCGATAAGTTTCCATTTTTTTACAAGATCCTGTTTGAGAGCCCTGTTTTCCATTTCGAGTGTCCGTTTTTCGAGCGCCCTTCTTGCTGCCAGCAATACCCTTTCGAGAGAGAGAGGTTTTTCGAGGAAATCATATGCCCCTGTTCTGGTTGCCTTAACAGCGAGTTCGATATTCCCGTGTCCTGAAATCATGATTACGGGCAAGTCCGGTTTCCGGTCTTTTATCTCTTTCAATGTCTGAATGCCGTCCATCCCCTTCAGCCATACATCAAGCAGTATTACATCGGGACTCTGGTCTTTCAGAACCTTTAGTGTTTCTTCACCGGAACCGGCTGTAAGGACTACGTATCCCTCATCCTCAAAAATACCTGCGAGACTTTCACGGATTCCCTCTTCATCATCCACTATCAGTACTGTAGATTCTGTCATTTGCGCTCCTTTACAGGTATCTCAATGGTAAAGACAGTCCCCTTTGGTTGATTGTCCCTTACCTTGATAATACCCCTGTGCTCTTTTATAATCCTGTTTGCTATAGCAAGCCCAAGACCAGTGCCGTCCTTTTTTGTCGAAAAATATGGAAGGAATAATTTCTCTTTATCCTCATCCCTGATGCCGGGTCCATTGTCTGCAATTTCAATAGATGTCCTGTTGGAAGGTATATCTACATTAAATCTCACATGGATCATCCCGCTGTTTGTCATTGCCTGTATTGCATTATCAAAGATATTTATCAGAACTCTTCTGAACTGTTCTCCATCCAGTTCAGACAGGGGAGGGTTATCCGGCGCCGAGACAATGATCTCTATCCCCTTATAATCTTTATATAAATTGACCACCTCATCTATAAGGGCTGGAATATCTGCCGGTGATTTGTTTATCTCCGGCATCTTTCCGAATCTGGAAAACTCATCAACCAGTTTCTTAAGGCTTTCGACCTCCTTTACTATTGTGTTTGCAGACCGGTGGAAGACTTCATCGAAATCAGGGTCCTTCTGTTCCCATTTTTTAATCATGCGTTCAGTCGAAAGTTTGATAGGGGTCAGAGGGTTTTTTATCTCATGGGCTATTTTCCTCGCAACATCCTGCCAGGTAAGCGCCTTCTGGGCCTCTATAAACTCAGTGAGATCATCGAAGACAACAAGAAGGCCGATATATTTTTGGGAATCTCTGAGACTCGTTATAAAGACGAAGAGGATGACCCTTCTGTCCCCGATGACTGCTTTGATCTCTTTTTTGACAGGCCTGAATTCACGTCCTTCTATATTGCCGACAAGGGTTTCGAGTTCTTTCGAATTTATTTTTGACAGGAGGTCTCGATAATGTTTATTGATGACCTCTTCTGATTTAATATTGAGTATTGTGCATGCAGCGCCGTTTATCATCGAAATATTACCTGTGGTATCGAGCATGATTACTCCGGAATCTATATTATCAAGGATATTTTTCATATAAAGATATGCCGACTGCAGCGATTCCTTGCTTATTTTAAGCTTCTTTACCATGTCATTGAATGAGCTGATAAGAAGCCCTATCTCATCCTCCCTTTCTATGGGAACTTTTATATCGAGACGCCCGGCTGCAACCTGCTCAGTTGCCAGCGCAAGATTCTGAATGGGATCTGTGATGCCTTTGGATATCCTGAGAGCAATCCAGAGCGCCATGAAGGTGACAATAAGGGTAAGAAAACCGAGTGTCAGCAGGTAATTTGCCTTAATGGGCATTTTCCATGACTCAAGTGTTAAGTAGTTTTCGTACGCAGCCTTTATATTTTCGACGTTCTTTGTGATCTTTACCGGGATAGAAGATTCGACCAACAATATGCCTGTGAATCTGCCTTTCTGATATTCCGGAACCACAGCCCGGACAATATCCCCTTTTTTACCCGATATAACCTCTGTGCCTTCTTTCCCTTCAAAGGCGGCCTTCAGTGTTTCAGATGCATCTTTTGGCAATGTTGTAAGATGAGCAACTGTGTAACTGCCCGTAGAAGTCCTGCCTGTATTGAAAGTCTTTGCATAATCGAGTGTCTTTTCTCTTTCAATCTCATAAAAGGATTTTGCTATCTCAATCGAACTGTCCAGAGGCTGTTTTATCTGCGGGGTGAACCACCTGTCGATATAATTTGTAATGAGACCGCTTGATACAATAAAGAGAAAAGTTGCAGGGATTAGCGTCAGAACAACAAGGATAACAACAAGTTTTGTTTTAAATTTATATCCGAGGATTCTGTTCTTTCTCTCAATATAGAGTTTTATAAGGCTTTTTGCGACAAAGAACATCAGGATCAACAATGAGATGATCGTCAGGTTCAAGAGTAAAAGGAGCATGAGACTTGTAAGAAACGGAACTGCCTCAAGCCTTATGAAATGCAGTTCAACCCAAAAAGATGCGATGATTAACAGCGATACGATTATTAAAAAGATATGAAACCGGTGATCTTTCATTTTAAAGACCCTGCAGAAAATGTAAAGGAGTCTTTTACAAGCTTGAATTCGGTTTCTGGTGAAAAAATCATAAAATAGCCGATTACAGGAGGCAATTTTCTTATTTTGGACTCAACAGTTACCCTGACAAAATATACTCCTGGTTCAAGTTCACGTAGATTTGCAAGTTTTAGTTCATTGATGGTCAGCGCCCAATTTGTCATTGATTCAAATGATTTGAACCTTTTCTCTACTAAAGTGGTTCCATCATTCGATGTTGCGATATATTCCTTTTTTACAGGATCGCACATTAATATCCTTATGAAAGATCTGCTCAAAATAAATTCGTCCGGCCATATCTTCCAGACCCTGAAGATATCTATATAGAACCTGAATTCCTTTGTTATGCCGTTGTTAAGTTCCTGAAGATGTTTATTATCAAGGGAGAGAGACGCTGTGACGAAAATATCATTTTCATGAAATCTTACTTCATGCCTGCTGATTTCAGCGCCGATAGAGAGGGAATACGAAAGCAAGAGAAAAGTTAAAAGAGAAAAGTTAAAAGTGAAAAGATGCAGAATTCTTTGCCTGAAACCTTTTAATTTATAACTTTTTATTTTTAAATTATGGTTTATCATATAATATTAAAGACTTGACATCTTCAGGAAAATTTATTTTCATTATATCATAGCATGTAGCCGGTTTTTATTAGCCGCAGGCTTATTTTCTTATGTAAAAGGAGGCGGAAATGGAGTTAAAGACAGTAAAGATAGATATCCCGGAAGGGTGCAACATCATCCTCGGACAGACACATTTTATAAAAACAATAGAAGACCTCTATGAGATTATTGCAACAACTGTCCCTCAGGCAAAATATGGCGTTGCCTTTACTGAAGCTTCAGGCCCGTGCCTTATCAGAACAGAGGGCAACGATACAGAACTCGTGGATATATGCGTCAGAAACCTGCAGGAAATAGGGGCTGGTCATGTTTTCTGTATTTTCCTTAAAAATGCCTTTCCGATAAATATCCTCAACCAGATAAAGAACTGCGCAGAGGTATGCAGGATTTTTTGCGCAACTGCAAACCCTGTCGAAGTCGTTGTTGCGACAACTTCTCAGGGCAGCGGCGTGCTCGGCGTGATAGACGGGTTCGCACCCAAGGGAGTTGAAATGCCCGAAGATAAAGCGCACAGGAAAGAGTTTTTAAGGAAGATAGGATATAAATTATAGAAGAATGGAGATTGAACTATGATACCGGATCTGAAATATGATGACAAAGGATTAATACCTGCTATCGTACAGGATATAAAAAATGGCGATATCCTGATGATGGCCTATATGAACAGGATATCGCTTGAGATGACCCTTGAGACCGGGTTTACCCATTTCTGGTCGCGTTCGAGGCAGAAATACTGGAAGAAAGGTGAGACATCAGGTCATGTTCAGGAGGTCAAGGAAATCCTCTATGACTGCGATGAAGACACGCTGCTTGTTAAAGTTGTTCAGCATGGCCCCGGAGCCTGCCATACAGGCAACAGGACGTGTTTTTACAGAAGTATTCAAAAATGATAAGTGGAAAAAGAAAGATAATTTAACCACAGAGGACTCAGAGTAATAATTTAGCTGTAAAAACTCTGTGCTTACTGAGGTTTGTTTTGACAATACAAAAGATTGTAAAAGGGGAAGAATAATGATGAGTAAATACAAGTGCTCTGTCTGCGGATATATTTATGACCCTGAACTCGGGGAAGAGGATTCCGGCATACCACCGGGCACTCCTTTTGAGAAGCTGCCGGATGACTGGAAATGTCCTGTCTGCGGCGCTCCCAAGGATTCTTTTGAAAAGGTGGAGTAGCTGGATATGAGAAAATAGCACCCGAAGCCAAACTTAATGATTAAAGCATATCTAAAAAAATTAACAGAAACATCAACTCGGGGAGATGCAAGAGAAGAAAGCTATTACCCTGTCCTGAAAGGGCTGTTTGATGAGTATTGCAGTTCAATCAGCAAGAAAAACATTTACATCACACCCCAACCTAAAAAGACGGAAGCAGGAAACCCGGATTTCAGGGTATGGGATGGGAAACAGCATATAACGGGATACATAGAGGCAAAAGACCCTACCATTGAGAACCTTGACAAGATAGAAGAGACAGAACAACTAAAGAGATACCTGCATACTTTTCCAAACGTGATTCTTACCAATTTCTTTGAGTTCAGGCTTTACCGTAATGGTGTCAGGACGGATAAGGTTCTTATCGGAAGGCCATACGTAGTACATAAGCTAAAAACTACTCCACCTGCCGAGAAGGAGCCTGAATTCCTGCAACTGCTGGAAAAGTTCTTTTCCTTTTCATTGCCGAAAGTATATGACGCAAAGAACCTTGCTATTGAACTTGCCAAACGGACCCGCTTTTTAAAAGATGAGGTAATAGCACAGGAGCTAAAAGAAGAAGAGAATATAGGCAAGGGATTTATTAGAGGTTTTTACAAGGCTTTCAAGGATTACCTCATCAGCAGTCTAACTGAAGATGAATTTTCAGACCTATATGCACAGACCATAACCTATGGACTGTTTGCAGCACGGACACGCTCCGAAAATGGATTTAATAGAAAACTTGCCTATGACAATATTCCTCAGACCATCGGAGTATTGAGAGATGTTTTTCAGTTTGTCTCTCTGGGGACACTCCCCTGGCAAATGGAATGGATAATTGATGATATTTCGGAAATTCTTTCTGTTACGGATGTAAGCAAAATACTTCATCAATTCTTCCATGAGGGGAAAGGTAAAGACCCCATAGTTCATTTTTATGAAACATTTCTGTCCGAATACGACCCCAAAACGAGAGAGATGAGGGGAGTCTATTATACGCCTGAACCTGTTGTGTCCTATATAGTCCGTTCGTTGCACACTATTCTTAAAGAGCAGTTCAAGAGACCTGACGGATTTGCAGATAAGAACGTGACTGTCTTAGACCCTGCCGCAGGAACTCTCACATTTCTGGCAGAGACAGCGAAACTTGCAGTTGATGAGTTTATATCCAAATACGGAGAGGGAGGCAAAGAGAATTTCATAAAAGAACATATCCTGAAAAACTTCTATGCCTTTGAATTAATGATGGCTCCGTATGCAGTAGGTCATTTAAAGATGTCCTTTCTTCTTGAAGAATTAGGTTACAGGTTGCAGAAGGATGACAGGGTTAAACTGTATCTTACGAACACCCTTGAGATGGAAGAACTTGCGCAGACAGAACTTCCGGGCATGGCGTCTCTGTCAGAAGAATCGCACCTTGCAGGAAAGGTCAAAAAAGAACAGCCAATATTGGTGATATTAGGCAACCCGCCGTATTCGGGGCATTCATTAAATATTGGCAATTGGATTTCAAAAGAGATAAAGACGTACCATAAAGTTGACGGGAAACCCCTTGGCGAAAAGAACCCCAAGTGGCTTCAGGATGATTATGTGAAGTTTATCCGGTTTGCACAGTGGAAAATAGATCAGGAAGGTGAGGGTATCCTGGGATTTATTACGAACCATAGTTATCTTGATAATCCTACGTTCAGGGGAATGCGGAAGTCATTAATGGAGACCTTCGATGAAATTTACATATTGGATCTGCACGGTAACAGCCTTAAAAAAGAGAAGTGCCCTGACGGTTCAAAAGATGAGAATGTTTTCGATATCCAACAGGGCGTTGCTATTGCTTTGTTCATCAAAAAGAGAGGGAGAAAGAAGGCAATCCTTCATTCTGAGATCTGGGGCAGGCGTGAAGACAAGTATAACTGGCTCACTCAAAACGATTTAACCACTGCCCGCTGGAAACCGCTCTCGCCAAAATCCGAATTTTATCTGTTCGTGCCGAGGGATGAACGCCTATCAAAAGTTTATGAAACGTACTGGAAAATAACGGACATATTTCCCGTAAACAGTGTCGGTATCGTTACATCAAGAGATGAGTTTGTCATTGATTTTAATAAGGACAAACTACGGAGACGAATATTACAGTTTAGAGACAAAAAGCTTCCAGATGAAATAATACAGCAGACTTATCATCTAAAAGACAAGTCAAATTGGAAGCTGAGATATGTAAGAGAAGCGATTATGAAGGATGATGACTGGGAGCAAGCATTTACACAGATATTATACCGTCCGTTTGATATAAGGCATATTTATTATCATGATGTTGTGATTGAAAGGTCTCGTAAGGAAGTGATGCAGCATATGTTATATAAAAATATGTCTTTTTGTTTTATGAGACAAGTTTCATTGGAAGAAAGTTATACGCACTTTTTTGTTAGTAAGCACATTGTTGACAATAGAACCTTCTTAAGCAGCAAAGGAATAATACAACAAGCTCCTCTTTATCTTTATAAAGAAAGAGATAAGCCTAAAAAACGAGCATTAGGCAGCGTCATGATGCTGTTTGAACCGACAGCGGATTATAGTGTAAAACGGCCGAATTTATCTGCATCATTGGTTGATGGACTAACAAAGGCATTTAAAAAGAGTCCATCACCTGAAGAAATCTTTTATTACATCTATGCTGTCCTTTATTCCGAGACATACAGGACAAAGTATGCAGAGTTCCTGAAAATAGACTTTCCGAGAGTGCCTTTTACAAAGGACTATAAGCTGTTCAAGAAAATGTCCGATTACGGAAATATGCTTGCAGATTTGCACTTGCTGAAATCACCCGAACTTGATTCACCGATTGCGCGGTTTCAGGGAAAAGGTGATAACCGGGTAAAGAAACCGAAGTATGATAATAAGGCAGAAGTTCTATACATCAACAAGGAGCAGTATTTTGAAGGTATATCACAGGGTGTATGGAGCTGTCAAATCGGTGGTTATCAGGTCTGTGAAAAATGGCTGAAGGATAGGAAAGAAAGGCTGCTATCCCTTGATGAGATACAAACCTATTGCAGGATTGTAACAGCAATTCATAAGACAATCCAGATACAGAAAGAGATTGATAAAATTTATAATGAAGTTGAAATGTCATTGAATGAGGCATAAGTATTAAAGCTTGTGAATGCTATAGGGAGATTTTCCGGATGGACATTGAGAGGTAAAGAGTTACACATCCCATTATCAGTTATGATAAAGGCAGTCGAAAACATTATAGCGGCAAAAAAGGAAATATGGCTTTAAAATAAGTTGAATCTCAGAACGTGGAATTCAAATCCAACTGGCGGGATGAATATCTTAGAGTAATTTGTGCCTTTGCAAATGCCGACGGCGGGAAATTGATAATCGGTATCGATGATAAAGGCAAACCGGTCGGCGTGGTAAATGCCCGAAAACTTCTTGAAGATGTGCCGAATAAAATGAGAGATATTCTCGGCATAATCCCCAGGGTCATTACCAAAAGCAAGAAGGGCAAAGACACTCTTGTTATAGAGGTTAAGCCTTCTTATGCTCCGATCTCCTATCATGGAAGATATTTTGTACGAAGCGGAAGCACCATACAGGAGCTGAAGGGCAAGGAATTAACGAAGTTCCTAATATCAAAATCGGGCAGGGAGTGGGATGAGTATGCAGAAGAAAAAGCTTCAAAGGATGATATTGATGTTAAGACGGTCGAGAAATTTAAAGAGATTGCAATAAAAAGGCTCCCCTTTGTCAAAGAAGAAAAAGATAATCTTAAACTCCTTCAAAAACTAAATCTGCTTGAAAATGGAAAACCGAAAAGAGCTGCAATATTGCTATTCGGTAAGAATCCGAAACGATTCTATACAAGCGCCTTTATTAAGGTCGGTAAATTCCTTACGGATACGGATATCGTTGCTTCGGATGATGTTGAAGGCAATCTCTTTGAACAGGTAGAGAAGGCAATAGAATTACTGAGAACAAAATATCTTATTTCAGAGATAAGGTTTGAAGGGATTTACAGAAAAGAAGAGATGGAATATCCGGAGGAAGCGTTAAGAGAAGCAATAATAAATGCGGTGATCCACAGAGATTACATCGGTGCGCATACTCAGTTAAAAATTTATCCTGACAAGTTGATTTTGTGGAACGAGGGGACATTGCCCAAGGATATCAAAATTGCCGACCTGAAGAAAAGCCATCCTTCCCGACCGAGGAATGAATTGCTGGCAGATATCTTTTTTAAGGCAGGGTTAATTGAAACATGGGGGCGAGGCACTATCAAGATTATAAATGAATGTAAAAAAGCCGGATTGCCTGAGCCTGAGTTTAAAGAGGAGTTTGGCGGCTTTTCAGTTTGTTTTTATAAAGATATTTACACAGAGGAAATATTAAGAAAGATGGGCTTGAATGACAGGCAAATAAAAGCGGTAAAGTATTTGAAGGAGAGAGGAAAGATTACGAATAGGGAATATCAAGAGTTAAATACATGCTCAAGGAATACGGTAACTAACGATTTAAGAAAATTAATTCAAAAAGAAATTATAAAAGAAAGCGGCAAGAAAGGGGCAGGTGCTTTCTATGTTATTGCATAATAATTGCATATATTGCACATTGATTGCACTTTTATTGCACATAAGGGCGAAGGCAAGGGAAAGGGGAGAATTTCAAATAAGGGATATCAGGTAGTTTGTAAAGTATCAAGGCAAACGGCTCAAACGACTCATAAAGGGCTCGCAAACGGCTCAAACGATGATTAACGCGGATCATGAATATTTTAATTAGTCGAGAGAAGCTTTTTACAGATTGATGATCACTGCGTGTTCATCACATTCGGGGAAGCGGGGGCAGCGCACGCAGTCACCCCAAATTTTCTGGGGAAGGCTTGCTTTATCAATATCCGTGAAACCTAACTTCCTGAAGAACCCGGGTTGATAGGTTAGTGCAAAGACTTTCTTTATTCCCAGTGCCTTTGCCTCTTTGAGGCACTGTTTTACAAGAGTTCTGCCTATCCCCTTCTTCTGATGTTTATTCTCAACTGCAAGTGAACGGATCTCTGCAAGGTCTTCCCACATGATGTGCAGTGCGCAGACACCGCAGACATCCCCGTTAAGTTCGCATACAATGAAATCTCTCACGGTCTCATAGAGTTCATTGAGAGACCTGGGGATCATTTGCTCTTTTTTTGCATAGTCATTTACGAGCTTCTGTGCCTGCTTCAGGTCGGATATTTTAGCTTTTCTTATCTTCAATAAAACGCATCCCTTCCATGACGGCTTTTTTGTTGCTGCCGATGATCTTTGTTTTTCTTTCCGGCAGGGAACTCTCAACAGCTTCAAGAATAGACGCCTTTTGCAATATCCCTGTCTTTGCAACAAGCGCTCCGAGAAGCACCATATTTGTAGATTTTGTATTGCCGATCCTGCTTGATATCTCTGTTGCAGGCACTCCTGCAGTTTCAACATCAGTCCTTAATTCGGGGTTTTTGATGAGAGAAGAGTCGAAGAGAAACAGGCCATGCTGTTTGAGCACTGGCAAGAATTTATTCATCGATTCATCATTCATTGTGATAAGCATATCAGGATTCTTTACAACAGGAGAGCCTATCAGTTCATCTGATATGATCACAGTGCAGTTTGCGGTTCCACCGCGCACTTCTGCTCCATACGATGGGAACCAGGTTGCCTCTTTGCCTTCGAGCATGCCTGCATACGCAAGTATCTTCCCAAAAAACAGGATGCCCTGCCCGCCAGATCCTGCGATTATTATTCTCTTTTCCAGTTATCCGGTCTCCCTGAATCTGTCTTTAAAGGTGCCGAGAGGATATACGGACGTCATCTCTTTCTGAATCCACAGTAACGCATCACCCGGCGAGAGCTCCCAGTCTACAGGACAGGGAGAGAGAATCTCGACAAGGCTGAACCCCTTTTCTTCCATCTGATATCTGAAAGACTTTTCAAAAGCCTTTTTTGTTTCCAGTATGTTTTTGTATGAAGAAAGAGATGTCCTGGCTATGAAAGATACTCCTTCGATTGTGGCAAGGAGTTCTGATACACGCAGGGGATATCCTTCTCTTTTCGCCTTTCTTCCAGAGGGTGTTGTCGTTGTCCTCTGGCCAATGAGCGTGGTCGGCGCCATCTGTCCTCCGGTCATGCCGTATGTTGCATTGTTGACAAAGAATACCGTAATATTTTCTCCCCTGTTGGCGGCATGGATTATCTCTGCCGTGCCGATTGCTGCAAGGTCTCCGTCACCCTGATACGAAAAGATTATACGGTCAGGAAGCGATCGTTTCAGGCCGGTTGCTGCAGCAGGCGGTCTGCCATGGGCCACTTCAAGCATATCGAAGTTGAAATAGTCATAGGCGAATACAGCACATCCGACAGGCGCAATCCCGATTACTTTTTCCCTGATGCCCAGATTGTCAATGCACTCTGCAATCAGCCTGTGAATAATGCTGTGCCCGCATCCGGGGCAGTACCTGAATGGTTCCTGTTTAAGGCTTAGCGGCCTCTGAAATACTTTTTCCATTTGAATCCTTTATCGCTAATAGCGCTCCTTCAAGGAGTCCGTAATCGTTTATCGTCAATTCATCAAATCCGAATATATCCATGACATTAATTGTAAATTGTATCCCCGGTATAATCAAGTCCGCTCTCCCGGGTTCAAGCCCGCTTACCTTCATCCTTTCTTTTAAAGGCAGGGATATGAGATTTTCTATTATACCCTTCAACCTTGCATAATTAATTTTATGGAGATGCACCTTTTCCCTTGCGTAGGCCTCAAGTCCGAGGTCGATGGAGGCGATAGTTGTAAAAGTCCCTGCTGTGCCTATAAGTTTTGTATTGCTGCAGATATATTGCCCTATCCCGTGTTTCAGGTTATTTAAAACAGAGATGATTTCATGATTCAATGAATTCAGGTCTTCCTCTGAGACCGGATCAGTCTTTATATGTTTCCGGGCAAGCTTTATAACCCCAACAGGAATGCTTCCCATATCAAGATTATCTTTATCCCGATAAAGGATCCATTCCGAACTGCCGCCCCCCATATCAATTATCAAAGCAGAGTGATGAATTCGGAATGCAGAAAGGGGGAAAGAAGCGAGGATGCCTGCAAGGGTCAATTCAGCCTCTTTTCTGCCTGAAATCACTTCTATTGCTATGCCGGCAGAGTCAAATGCTTTCTTTATGAATATGTCCGAGTTGGAGGCTTCGCGCAATGCGCTTGTAGCAACCGCTTTTGTGCGTACAACCCCATATTTTGAAATAACAGAAGAGAACTCCATGAGTGCAGACAGGGAGGCATCCATATTATCGTCCTGGAGCATTCCGGTCTGCCCGACTTTATTGCCCAGGCGGGTTATCTTCCTGTCGGAATATACATCAATAATCCTGTTATCCCTGACCTCTGCGACAAGAAGCCTGAGCGTATTGGACCCGATATCTATGGATGCAAGCAGCGGCATGATGAGATATTATAAACCAGCGCATGGAATATTCCCCGGTTCTTATAAACAACAGGTTTTTTATTCTGCACAGATATGGTATGTTTTATAATAGAATCAATGATAAAAATAGTCGGTAGAAAACCAGCGTACAGAAAGGGATTTAACGAGGACTTAAACAGATTTCTTAAATCCCTTATTGAATTTAGAAAGGATAATATATTTATCCCCAAAGGAGTCTACCGGTTCAAAACCTTCGAGGAGGCTGAACAGTGGCGGCACAAAATGCTGAGGGGAAAACGTCCCGTCCTCCCACAATAGATGATCTTGTGACCGTCTGCAGACGGTTGAATGAAGAAGGATCAAAATATCTGCTCATCGGCGGTTTTGCTATGAACTACTACGGATTGCCGAGAGCTACAGAGGATATAGACTTTCTTATCGATCCGTCGGATTCCAATATTGTGAAAATCAAACAAGCCCTGTCTTTTTTGCCTGATAACGCAGCGCGGGAAGTGGTTCCGGATGATGTTCAGAAATATGAAGTTGTCAGAATAGCCGATGAAATTACCATTGATCTGCTGAAAAAAGCCTGTGAGATGACCTTTGAGAAAGCAGTCGCAGAATATTTTGAATTTAAAGGCGTGCGCATTCCCATAGCTGATATTCAGACAATGATAAAAACAAAACTGGGGATACGACCAAAAGACAGGGAAGACCTGGCTTTTCTGAAAAGTATTCTTGAAGAGGCATAAATTTTACAGGCAGTGCATTTAATAACAAGCAATAGAGTATTCCTTGACGCACTCTGGGCAGGAGAGTATTCAAAATAGTTTACTTGTGACGGGACAGGGAATGCAAAATTCAGGGTTCAATTTGCAAAATTGAACCCGCAAGTCATTGCAAGTAGCGAAGCTACTAAGTAATCTTCACAGGTTTTCACCGTGAATTGCTGACATACAGGCCAAACAGGTTGATTTTAGTCTCTTTGCTATGGTATAAAATTAAGATTTCTTTTTGGATGAATGAAAATAATTTATAAGGAGATATTTTGAATGAATATATATGAAAACATGGTTGTTTTGAATGCGAATATATCGGATGAGGAAGCTGAGGCCTCGGTTGCAAAGATCAAAGAACTCGTTACAGGACAGGGTGGAGAGGTGCTTAAGGTAGAAGTCTGGGGCAGAAGGAAACTTTCTTATGAGATCAATAAGCAGAAAAAGGGTTTATATGTGCTTCTGTTCTATAAGACGCCGTCTGCAACAGTCAAAAAGCTGGAAGATTTCTACAAGGTCTCTGATGCTGTTTTGAAATATGTGGTCTTAAAGCTTGGGACAAAGCAGATCCAGAGTTTTGAGAAGACCGAGGCAGCAGCAGCTGCCCCTGAACAAAGAGGCGAAGCTTAGTGTACAACAAGATAATCCTTATTGGTAACCTTACAAAGGATCCTGAATTAAGATATACCCCGCAGGGTACGCCTGTAACCACGCTAAGGATTGCGGTAAACCATAAATACAAGCAGGCTGATGAAATGAAGCAGGAAACGATGTTCATAGATAATGTCGTTTTCGGAAAACAGGCAGATTCGTGCAGCAAGTATCTCAATAAAGGAAGTTCTGTGCTGGTGGAAGGCCGGCTACAGGAAAGAAGATGGGAATCTAACGGTCAGCAGAAGAGCAAGTTCGAGGTAATTGCGCAATCAGTCCGGTTTCTCTCAAAGAAGGCAGGTGTGCCGGAATCCGTATCAGGCGGAGAAAGCGATATGATTCCGCCCGAGGAAACAACTGATTTAGAACCATTTTAGCATTGAAATAAAATTGAAATAAAACAGAGAGAAAGGAGTCAACTTGCAACCGAAGAAATTCCAGAGGAGAAAGTTCTGCAGGTTTTGTTCAGAAAAGGTAGAGTTTATCGATTACAAGAATATCAAGATCCTTAAAAGTTATCTTACTGAGAGAGGGAAGATTCTTCCCAGAAGGATGACAGGGACCTGCGCAAGACATCAGAGAGAGCTGTCTGAGTCTATAAAGCTGGCAAGGAGCATAGCATTGCTTGCTTTTGCGGAAAAATAGGATGAGGATCCCGAAGACCTGGGTTCCTCTTCTCACAAAAAAGCTAATAGACAATATCACATCAAAAGGACTTGTTAAGCCAACCGTATCTCCGGAAAAACTCCTGAAAGAGACAGAAGAAATCATTACGAATGAACTCGCCATTGAGGACAGACTGAATGAAGAGGTGAGGGAGATTTTAAAGGGTCATGCCTCTGTGATAGAGAAAGGCCGCATGGATTACAGAAGGCTTTTTGAACTCACAAAACAGAAACTGGTGAAAGAAAGAAACCTCGTCTTATGATGCTCTCTGAAGATAAAATCTCGCATCTGGCCCACGTCATCCTGAAAGGTCTTATAGACAGGAAACTTATCGAAATAACAGAGGAAGAAAGCAGGATACGCACTGAGATCAAGAGAACAATCGTATCCGAACTGAAAGTAGGCGAAGAAATAGATTCTGCAGTCAGAAGGACGCTTCAGTCATTCTCTAAAAAGATAGTCGAGGGAAGTCCTGAGTGGGAAATACTGTACAAGAAATACTACAAAGAACAGGAGATAAAAAGAGGCAGGGCTTCTGGATAAGACATAGCCTCCTGTTTGTACTGCTTTTTGTCACCTATCTCGGACTGCTCCTGGAATTTCCTTTACAAAGGAAAGGTCTCTGGTTTATCTTCAGTATCACAACAATTATCGTCTATTCTGTCTTCCATATCCTTAAGAAAAAAAAGAGATATTCTGTCGAATTCCTCTTTTCTATTGCGCTCTTCATAGCAGGCGCAGCCCAGGCTTTTTCCCTCCCGTGGCTGAAAATGGCCTATTTCCCGTTCCTGATATTTCTGACGGCATTTTATGGCCGGAGAACCATACTTGCCTTATTGCTGACCATACCTTTTCTGGAACTCGGCAACTTTCTGAAGGGGGCGCTGCCTGTTGAAGATGTAATTTTTATCGTATCACTCAGTGTAACTGTCGGGATATCATTATTACTGAAAAATATGATAAGAAAGGATAATGTATTTGAATCATCATTAAGGGAAATAGGGGTGGTCAGCGCCTCAGATTCTGAAGAAGAGATAAAGTCTTTCGGCGACGAGAAAGTCATATCACATTATCTTGAATCCATGTTCAGGCCTGATGACGAGATCAGGGACATCCTGATGGTTGCAAAGAATACTGTATTTGCCGATACAGTGAACCTTTTCACAAGTTCCGGAGGCAGTTTGAGATTGAGAAGTTCTACAGATGAATCAGGGGCGATTATACCCTCAGGGAGCGGACTCATCGACCTCTGCTTCCACCAGAGAAAATCCTTGATCTCATCCGATATCAGCGAAAAAAAGCTTGAAGTCGGCTATTTGAAGGGAGATAAGATTTCCTCCCTGGTTTCGGCGCCTGTGATGGATGAAAGTTTCCCGCTTGGCGTTATAACCGCTGACAGTGCAAGGTTTCATGCCTTCAGCAGCGCTGATAAGGATATCCTGGAGATGTTCTCAAAACAGATAGTGAGGATACTCCAGAGGGAGCGCGTCTATCCGCAGATAGGGCGTTCCTACGCAAAACTGGAAATCCTGAATGAAGAGAGTTCAAAGCTCCTTTCTTCACTGAACATTGATGTTATTGTGCAGAACCTCATAGATGGCGCATACAGGATTGCTCCGTCAGAGATAGCCTTTTTTATGGCAAAGGGAGATGAATTTGAATTGATACAGCAAAAGGGATTTCAGCATCAGGAAAAGACAGTATTTGTTTTCAAAAATACATTGCTCGATAACATAGTGAAAGAAAAAAAACCATATACCCTTTCTGATGTCAGGGATTATCGCACCCCTATCATGCCCTTCAAGACAGTTAATACCGGCTCGGTGGTTATATTGCCTTTGCTTTATGAAAAAGATCTCCTTGGCATATTTGCATTGCTTTCAGAAAAGACAAATGCATTCAGCCCTCATCAGATAGAGCTATTGAAGGTGCTTGCAAACCAGGCGTCAACATCCATTGCAAACGCCAGGTTCCATGCAGAAATTGAGAGGCTTGCCGTGACTGACGGGCTAACCGGGCTTTTCAACCACAGGCATTTTCAGGAGAGGCTCGCGCAGGAATTCAACCGCCTGGAGAGATTTTCAGATCCGATCTCATTGCTCATTATAGATATAGACCACTTCAAGAAGATCAATGACACTTATGGGCATCCTGTAGGGGACGCTGTGCTAAAGGGGATAGCAGAGAAGATAAAGAAAACCATCAGGAATATTGATGTGCCTGCCAGATATGGAGGAGAGGAGTTTGCGGTCATCCTTCCGGGAACTGATGAAAATGGCGCCATGAACATGGCGGAAAGATTGAGAAAGGCTATGGGAACTACTAAATTTGCCTCGGAAAAAAGCGCCTTCAATATAACTGTCAGCATAGGGGTATCCACCTTCACAAAAGAAATAAGAAGCAAAGAGGAACTTGTTGAAACAGCTGATAAGGCTTTGTATCACGCAAAGAGGAATGGAAGGAACCAGAGCATACTCTGGAGCGATATTAAAAACCCTGTTTCTCAATGATTTGGAAAAGTTATTACCATTAGGCTATATTATTCATAAATTATTCTGATTAAGCTGAGGATAGAGTATTTTCTCTCATTCTCGGTCGTTCCGACCTCCGAGGCTTTTGCCTTTTTATTTTCATATACTTTATTTGACTATCAGCAAAAGAATCCGTTCAAATACTCTATCCTCAGCATTTGTTCACCATTCCAAGTCGTTTTTCGTCATTCCACGACTTGATCGGGTCACCTCGGCGACTCGCTGGGGCGAGGAATCCGGTTTTAACCCCGGAGAATGGCGGGTTGCAGAGGTCCTCTTGACACATATAAAGGTTAATTGTTAAATTATTAGCACTTGACCATTGAGAGTGCTAACATGCAGATTTTAAATGAAAGAAGCAGAAAAGTCCTTTATGCAGTTGTCCAGAGCTATATCAACTACCCTGATCCTGTAGGGTCGCGCGTGGTGACGAAAAAGTATTCTTTCGGGCTCTCCCCGGCTACGATACGGAATATCATGGCAGATCTCGAGGAGATGGGCTTTCTATTGCAGCCTCATACCTCAGCGGGAAGGGTTCCCACAGACCTGGGATACCGGTATTATGTCGATTCACTCGTGGCAGAAGGGATGATCTCCTATTCTGATATCGAGATACTCCAGGAACTCTACAGAAAGCTCGAAACCCTTAAAAATGATATGGACCTGTTGCTCAATGAGGCAACAAGAAACCTGTCCATGATGTCACATTACCTCGGCATTGCAATGTCGCCAATGCCTGACATGACAACACTGAAAAGGATTAACCTCCTGAAATATAAAGCTGATGCCATTGCTGCAGTATTGCTGACAGATGAGGGAATGATCAAAAACAAAGTAATATCTGTTGATTCTGAAATTTCCCAGAAAGACCTCAACAGGATAGCAGGGCTTCTTAATGCAGAGTTCTCAGGATATACATTTGATGAGATCAGGCTGAAGATTGTCCGGGAAATGTCGAAAGAAAAAATAAAATGCGATACCCTTATATCCAGGGCGATGAAGATATGCCAGGAGGCCCTGTCTTTTCCATTCAGTGGTCTTTTTGTGTCCGGGCTTGCGGAGGTGCTTGAACTGCCTGATTTTGCCGACCTTGGAAAGATAAGGGAATTATCAAAGGCAATAGAGGACAAACATACGATAATCAAACTGCTCGATAAGCTCTCTGAGTCGGATGGAGTTCACGTCCTGATCGGCTCGGAGAATTCAGAGGATGAATTAAAGAAATTAAGCCTGGTTGTCTCTCCGTGCAGGGAAGGAGACAGGCCAATCGGTGTTGTTGGCATAATCGGGCCTACACGGATGAACTATGCAAAGGCAATGTATATAGTTGAACATACGGCAAAGCTTATTACAAAAATGTTCTCAGGACGGTAGGATGAATTTTGAAAAAACATAATATGAGTGAAGAACAGACAGTATCGCACGAAGACGAATCTGTATTAAAAGAAGAAGAAACGATGGAAAAAACACCTGTTGCTGAAAGGGCACAGCTTTCAGCAGAATTGCAGGAAAAAAACGGTAAATATCTAAGGCTCTATGCTGAATTTGATAATTACAAAAAAAGGGTCAGTAAGGATAAAGAGGAGCT
>VGWX01000037.1 GCA_016873615.1 Nitrospira sp.
TCTGGGTTTTGCAGAAAGATTCTCGCCTCGGCGAGTCGCTCCCGCACTCAGGCGGGTTCGCTGAGGAGAAGAGGTGACCCGACAAGCGGGAATGACATCCATGTAGCCTTACTTTTGCACTTATTAGCAATAGAATCATTTACTCGCAGTTTAAAAATGGGGATGATAAAAAACAGGTTAAAACCTCTTCACATACTTCATATACGAATTGTAATTGCGCAGTGTCTCACTTATGCTGTCGCCGCCGAATTTTTCGAGGAAGGCGTCTGCAACAGTCAGAGCTGCCATTGCCTCTCCAATAACGCCTGCAGCAGGCACAGCACAGATATCCGAGCGTTCATATGCCGCTTGAACCGGCTTCTTTGTAGTGATATCAAAAGAGCGGAGGGGTTTCCTCAACGTTGGGATTGGTTTCATGGCAGCCCTGAGGATAACCGGCATTCCATTTGTAATCCCACCTTCGATCCCGCCGGCATTGTTTGTTTTTCGGTAAAAGCCCCATATGGTATTTTCACTCTTTGCTCTTTGCTCTTTGCTCTTTGCTCTGTAAAAGATTTCATCCATTCCCTCTGAGCCAAATTTGGAACTCATCTCAAAACCAAGACCGACCTCAACTCCCTTTATCGCCTGTATACTCATCAATGCCTGCGCAAGCCTGCCGTCAAGCTTCCTGTCCCATTGGGTATAACTCCCAAGCCCTACAGGAAGACCGAGCACAAAGACTTCAAATATGCCTCCGAGCGAATTACCTTCCCTGATTGCCCTGTCGATGAGAGTTATCATTTGCTTCTCTGCTTCTCTCTCCGGACATCTGACAGGCGATTTTTCAGCCTTCTTAAAGATAGATAAAAGTTCTGTTCCAAAACTTTTAACTTTGAACTTTGAACTTTGAACTTGAATTCTGCCTATCTGAATCACATAACTCCCAATTGTAATGCCAAACTCTGACAAAAATCTCTTTGCTACTGCGCCTAACGCCACTCGCATGGCTGTCTCTCTCGCACTCGAACGCTCAAGGATATTCCGCATGTCATGATGGCAGTATTTTATTGCGCCTGACAAGTCTGCATGTCCGGGCCTTGGCTTAACAACAGCAGGAATTGAGCCCTCAGCCTTTGCATTGGAAGACATGGCTTCAATCCAGTTTTTATAGTCTTTATTTTCGATAAGCAGTGTTACAGGCGAACCAATGGTTTTCCCCCACCTTACCCCTGAAAGTATCTCAGCGTGGTCTGATTCTATCTTCATCCTGCCGCCGCGGCCATAGCCTCCCTGTCTCCTTTTCAGGTCTCTGTCAATATCCTCTGTTGAAAGAAAGAGCCCCGAAGGAATCCCCTCAATAAAGCCGACAAGCGCCTTGCCATGTGATTCCCCTGCTGTTGAATATCGAATGGCTGTCATATTACGTGAAAGTATAGCATAGATTTATTGAATTTTTAATAGCATAAAAATTATATGATTGACATAATATTTAATTAAGGATAATTATTTACAATGAGCATAAAGATTATTTCCGCTTATCTTGCTGTTCTTATTCTGTCTTTTTTCCTGTATTTGCTAAAACCGGCAAACAGTCTTTATTACAGTTCTTTGCCTCTTCTGATGATTATGTTGCCGATAATTTTCGGACACAGGGTAAAAATCAGATTTTCTATAAAAGATGCTGCAACGGCGCTTATTGTATCTGCCATTATCCTGCTGCCCTATTATTTTGTCTTTGGAGGGAGTCTCAGTACTATTTCAATCTACTTTGTGACCTTTCAACTTCTCGGTGTTGCTTTTCCGGAGGAATTCTTTTTCAGGGGATTTATTCAGGATTCAATCGGCAGAAACCTTAAAGCTGTTTTATTGGTAAGTCTGCTGTTCTCTCTCGCACATCTTCCAAAGGCCATCTTCCTTGGCGAATGGATGTCTCTTCTCAGTTTTTTCCCATCATTGGTAATGGGCTGGCTTTATATGAAGACCAACAATATCCTGCCTGGAACAATATTCCATTTGTTGGCGAATATAGTGTATCAAAATTAACAGGATACAAGGATTCCAGGTTTCGAGGATTCAAATGTTCAATAATTGCATTTCCACTTGATTCCTTGACCACTTGAACCCTATCTTAAATGTCTTCGTAAAGCAACAATAACAAGCAAAGGCATGAAGAGAACCAACATATCCGCCATGGCTGTCTGGACATTATGAACGGTACCGATTGAACAACCGCCACCCCCGCCGCCATTTCCCCCGTTTCCCCCGGGAATTTTTATGGATTGTGACTCATTGGAGTAAGCAGAGTAAGCAACCGTATTAAATGCCCTTACTCTGTAAGAATAAGTTTTTCCTGCCTTAAGCCCTTTGTCAGTATAACCCGTTTGGTTAGCATTCACAGACGCTATTTCTTCAAACTGTCCGCCGGATTCTTTCCTTTCTATTTTAAAGCCGCTTTCTCCGGTGGAGTTGTCTGTCCATGCAAGGATTATATCTGTTCCCTGCAACTGGGCGCTAAGATTGGATGGGGGGATAATAGAGGCAATAGATATTAGAGTTTTATAAGCATTTACTCTGCCTCCTGTCAGTATCTTCCCCTGAAGGGAAGGCAGGACATCAACCGAACCCAGGATTGTTCCTTTGATCTGTTCTGCGGTCAAAGAACCGGATAAAGAACCTGCAAGCGCTGCAATCCCCGAAACAACAGGCGTAGCCATCGAAGTGCCGTCAAGGAACTGGTAGGCGTCATTGTAATGAATATAAAAAGCAGCCTGGCTGCCCAGCGGTGTTATGGCATCAACAAACCTCGTATATTGGGCTCCGTCTCCAGCGCCTGAAATATCTGCAGATAAATTGCTGAAGGTATTTTGACCTGTATATGCATTACCGAGGGCATCGTCTGTGACATAGAGCACATGGAGGTAATTCTGATAGAAGCTTGTTGAACCGATTTCATATCCGATATCCTGTCCTGTTAAAAAAAGACGGCCTCCATTATCCATATAAGCCTGTATGTTTGCCTGGTCAATAGCAGTCAGAGTAATTGGCGTCACATCACTGAATTCACGGCCGGTAAACCATATAACAAGTTTATACTGATTTAAGCTGCTTAAAGGAGGGCCGTTGCTGCCGAAAGGGACTGTATAAACATCAAAGGTATAACCCTGAAGGGATGCTGTATAGTAATTCTCATAAGGATCACCGCCATCGTCATCAACAAGCAGGATTTTATCGCTTTGAGTTATGCTGTTAAATTCGAGCACCCGTTGCATAATATCCCGCCTGACATTCGCTCCGTTTATCCCTTCAAAGCCAAAAGAGAAATAGACCACTCTATAGGTTCCGCTATAAGTTACCCCTGTTATGAAAGAGGGTATTGTGCTCAGGATATTTGCACCTGGCGCCGCAACATCTACAGATTTTAGCCCGTAGTTCGAAAAAAGAGTCAGGTTATCGTACTGATCCGATGCAGCAACAGAAATAATATTGGGAAGATTAAAACTTGCAGGATATTCAGAATACAAAGGGTTGTCATTATCCTTTCCTATGTTGTCTTCCCCCCCATTTCCGGCTGCAGCAACAAAAAGCACATTAGGATAAGATGCTATCGAATCATATAAGGATTTTGAAAAGTCCGTCCCGCTGAAACTCATATTGATAACCCTGGCATTGTTCAGAACAGCATAGTTTATTGCTTCGATAATATCAGCAATGGCGCCCTCTCCGTTTTGATCGAGCACTTTCAAAGGCATGATCTTCACAGACCAACCTACACCTGTAATGCCTATTGCATTATTTCCGACAGCGCCGACAATGCCTGTTACATGCGTTCCATGTCCGTTCAGGTCATCGGGGATATTATCGTTTTCTACAAAATCATATCCGGCTACAAGATTAGCGGCAATATCAGGGTGGCTGATATCAATCCCTGAATCTATGACTGCTACAATTACAGATGTGACTTGCAGGATATTCCAGGCCCCTGGCGCATCAATATCTGCCCCGGCTTTTCCGGAAAAACCATTTATATTCTGTCCTGTATTATGCAAGCCCCATTGTTCACCAAACCTTGCATCGTTTGGAATTGCAGAAGCCCTTACAATATAATTCGGCTCGGCATATTCAACATCCGGATGAGCTTTATATGCCTGTATAGCCTCCGGGACTGAAATGCCCTGCGGGAGTTTAACCCTCTCAAGGCCTGTAATCCCAAGTTTCTTAATCGACTTCGCACTCATGATATTATGAGTGTTATAGCTTTGTATATCATAATTGCCTGATTTAAATTTAACTATTATTTCGCCTTCCTTATAGGCAGATGAAGCTTTCTTCTGTGGCACATCTCCGCCACATGAGATAAAACTCAACATGAAAAGCACAAGAATGAGACATCTCCGCATACAGCCTCCTTATAGAAAAATATTGCTCCTTACCGGAATTATGTAGTATCCAGGGGAGATTTTATATCTTTCAAGTTCTGTGAAAAAGAACGGGTTTTCAATAAAAGATTGCCCTGGCATCACTTCCATGGTCAAATCCATGACCGCATCTTTTATAACCCCTTTAAGTCTTGCAGATATGTCTTTTCCTTCACAATAAATTGAAATGATATTAAGCATATCCCCGTTTATCTCGATAGCGCCTTTTACATTATGAAAATAATTCAGAGGCACTTTCACTCCTGCAAACTCTGCCTGCTGAAAATTCCCATTTTCGGTAACAAAATCTATATTACCCTTATTATTTATCATACTAAATCTTCCTGAAATAGTTCCTGACCCATTTATTCCTGCTCGCTTAAGCATCGGAATCTCATCTATACGGGCTTTTGTGAAATCAAGACGCATCTGCATTTTATTCCTTGCAAGCCGGATATTACCGGAAATATTTCCTCCTCCGACATTCCCATCGATTGATATATTCAATTGCAGGATTAACAGACTCAGCGGGTTCATGTCAGCATGAACATTACTGAAAATAATGATCTCCCGGGTAGGACTCCTAACGACCAATTTATCGGCGCTGAAGTTGTAGAAAATGCCCTTTTTCATCTCATGAATTTCAACATGAAACTTTTTGCCGGCAAAATAATCTTCCATTATTGATTGGATGGTAGTTTCAGGGATTACGAACCATGGAGCCCAGAGGATAACCGGAATGGCAATGACGACGAAAAGGATTTTTTTCACTTCGTCTTTAGAAAAGACAGGCTGAGCGTAATATTCAGGAGTTCCGGGTTTTCAAAAGATTTTTTTATCGTAGCTTTTTTAATCGTAAGTATCATAGGGGCATTCTCGATCTTGTAGAAAATATTCACCATCTCATTCATGCTTACTTTTTCTATGGAGACGTCAGCATCTTCTTCAGTCCCTTCTTTCAACTCCCTTTTACCGGCAGACTTGACTGTTTTGACCTTATCTCTCAGGCCAACAGACGAAAAAACTTCATCCACAGCCTGTGCAATACCTTGTGTGTTGGACAGATTTTTCCTGCCCTCGACCAGACCAATTCTCTGCCTGAGAGATAGGAATTCATCCTTAAGGATCAGCATTTCTTTCTGCTGTTCTTTCAGCAGCTTCAGTTCTTTTCTTTCAGACGAAAGCATATGCATCCCATAAGCCAAGAGAAAAATGAAGACCAGAATCCCTGTTATAAGAAAGAGGAGCTTTCTATTCTTCAATACATCCATCAAACCTTTTTCTCCTTCCCGGTTATGGCAAACAGCATCCTGCCCTGTGCAGAGGCTTTGGAATCAGACAGATTTACTTCATTAAAAAGGCTTTCCAGCTTGCCCTTTAACTCCTGGATATCACTCAGAGACGGGGCTTCGCCTTTCATGATAATCTGATCTTTCCCCACTGTTATCTCATGAAATGCAACTCCACGCCGTTCAAGCTGAGAAAGTCCCGAAAGAACATCAAGGGGGCTAACACCAACAAGAAGGGCCTCTTTTCCTTTCAACTCTTTCAAATGGGCTTTAACCTGAAGAAGTTCATTCATGATATTCTTTTCCCCGGGAAACATCTCCTGATACTTTTTCCGCATATCATTTTTCAGGGAAGCTATCTCATATCTTGCAGATGCAAGCTTCACCAATATGCCGGCTGACAGAACAATTGCAAGGAATACTGCCAATAGCGCTGTAATTCTTAGGGATTTCTGCGTTTTCTGAATATCCCTGGTAAAGGAAAACTCATCTCTCCTCAAATTAATTACAGGGGCTTTCATCTCCTCAACAGCCATTGCTGCCCTGTCTTTATGACCCGTCACAATTGGTGAAATAAGTTTTGCTGAATCAAAATCCTTAACTGCGCTTTTAAGTTCCAGGCAAGTTATAGATACAGGATCTATACTATGAGATTTCAGTTTCTCAAGGATCTCACTGATAATTTTCTTTTCAATATATACTGCGAGCACCTGATATGTATTGTCCGACTTCCCAACGATAATGTCATCGAATACCACCTTATCCGATCCCCCGAGTATCATCCCGTCAAGCTCAAACGGCAGCACCTCTCTTATCCTGTCCTTATCAGAAAACGGCAGGTCAACAACCCTGAAATTGAGACTGCTTATAGGCAGGCTCAAGTAAGCATTTTCAATGTCCTCTGTAACTTTATCGATAGAGAAATCATTTTTATGAGAAAAGGGATATTTTTTAGTCTCTTTTACCTCATATTTGTTGCCTTTGACCTCAAATATATATGCGCTTAATTCTTTTTCATGTATATCAATAAAAATAGATTTGCCCATCAATATTCCTTCCAGTATTCGACCTTTTTTGAACTCGTATTAACCACTGTATCTATAATCCTTTTTACACCACCGGATGAGGCCATCGAACTTATAAAAAAGGCATTGCTTTGAAATGTTACCATAGTCGGTATATTTTTATTGCCTGTTCTGTCTTCAAGATCGCCTCCATTGGTGAATGGGGCAATCTTTCTCAAAGTAATTATCCGATCGGCAATATCATCGTTAGCGAAGAGAGCCTTAAGGACAGGCTTTTCCGCGGTGTTGATATTGATTTGAGGCGCTGTCCTTGACCCGGATGCTGTAATATAAGGTGATAATTTCTTGTAATCATCCTTGCTGATACCGTTCACTAAAAGAAGCTCATCAAGACTTATAAGCGCATCATTTTTCGCATTCTCTTCGGAATTGCCAAGCTCTGCGATACTATCCTTGTCGATCCAGTCCATTGCCCTGTCTGCGATCTTTTCATCCAGTGAAAGTTCTTTGAGAAGACTTATAAATACTTTATAGGGACTATCGTTATCTTTCTTCACAATTTGATTGTCAGGCACTATGGAATTGATTGGAAACTTCCCGGTCTCATCTGCAATCCTGACTGTTATGGTTCCATGAAAATCCTCGAACGGATTTTCAACAGGGAGTTCGACAGGTTCTGTAAATTTATCTTTCACGATTTCTAAATACTGAGCTGTTACATTTATTCCCGATTTAGCCATTAACGACAATCGCTGTGAATCCCTCCAGTTATAAAGATTGTTTGTGCCGGTATATACTCCGTATGCAAATTCAACCACCATGGCAGTAATGAGAGCAAGCGCCAGGAGGGTAACAACCAATGCCATGCCGCTGTTATTCCTTAAATATATTCCGTTCATTAAACCCCAAACACCCTCACCCTTGCCCTCTCCCCTCGAGGGAGAGGATACTAAATTCGCCCCTCCCTTGAGGGGTTGGGGAGGGTGTTAAAATATCGACTAACCTTAAATAATTCATTTTACTCTTTAACATAAATCAGACATGTTTGTCATACATAGGTTTTGAAACATCAGACAACGTCACCTTTTTGCCTTTTATCATCATTGAGAGACTGATCCTTAACTCCTCCGGCATGCCCTTGTTTATGTCAGTGTCCCATATCTTCACCCATTTGTCGCTATATTTTGCTTCAATGGCAAAATCCTCCAGATCCTCAATGATTTCCGCCCCTTCAGTCTCCTGCTTTCCAAAAGGGGACGCCACCTTTTTATAGAGATACAGCTTCCTGTCCTTTTCTTCAATATAATAAGCAATCTTTGAAAGGCCGGGCCTCGGTACTGAAAAAGCTGTAAAGGTAAGCTGAGACGCCTGTTTCCCGTAGACGTCTCTGTCCTGCATCCTGAAGAACGTCTTCTCATTCTTGCCGCTATTGGGGTCAGGGATGAAAACAGCTGAATCCAGTTCCCTCTTCAAAACATCAAGAGCCCTCCGCGACTCCTGGAGTTTTGTCATGGATTCATCCATGCCTTCAATCGCCCTGTGGCTCAGGAAAAATGTGCCGTAGATCGCAGCAAGAACAACCGACAGTATCGTGACAGAGACAAGGACTTCTATGAGGGTGAAACCAAAAGAAGAACAATCATCGTTAAAAATGTTTTTTTTACTTAAAAACAAATTCATTCAGCTTCACCTCTTCCTTGCCTGTTTGCACAACAACAATAATCTCTGATATCCCTGCATAGGGAGACTCCTTAACAAAGGTTTCATACTTATACCCATCATAAGGCGCTTCAAAAACACCTTTCCGGTTGTCAGGATGTTTTTCCATATCAGCCATTTTACTCTTTGCAAGAAGGGTGGCAAGTGTGACAGCCTCCTGTCTCTCAACAAGACTCATCTGATAGTTCAGGGTATATATAAGAGTGACAAGCAGCCCGCCAACGATTGCAAGAGCAATAAGGACTTCAAGGAGGGTAAAGCCGCTTTCACGCTTACTCTTCATCTTTTATTTTAACTTTCCCGCTTAAATGATTAAGGGTAATTACCACACCTTTGTTTCCCTTTCTCATGTGAATGCTGAGGTTTTCCTGAATCCCGAAAGGTTCGAAAAAAACAATCAATTCTCCTTTTGAAACCATGCCATTTGATTGAGTAGCTACTCCTGTCATATCATCAATTTTTTTCGTCTTGTCTCCATCAGGACCTTTCCATGAAACCAGGTTTTTATCAAGGTCAAACTTTACAAAAAATGTCTCTTTCCTTGATACCGCACTGTCATTCATATATCTGAGTATTGAAGCCATCTCTCTTGCTTCAGATTTGAGTTTACTTTCTCCAAATCCGGCGAATGAAGGCAGAACAATAGCCATGACCAGTGAGACAATAAAGAGCACGACTATAATTTCAAGAAGAGTAAATCCCTGTTTACTGAATATCCCAGTTCTTGATATCGGCATCTTTCCCTTCTCCGCCTTCCCTGCCGTCAGCGCCATAGCTTATTATGTCAAAATCACCATATAAGCCGGGAGATATATAGATATAAGGATTGCCCCAGGGATCGGCAGGGATTCTCCTCTGCTCAAGATATCCTCCTTCCCTGTATTTCTGAGGTATCTGTCCCACTGTCGGTTTCTCTACAAGCGATGCAAGTCCCTGCTCCGTGGCCGGATAAAACCCGTTGTCGAGCTTGAAAAGCTTGAGCGCAGTCTCGAAATTTTTTATCTGCACCTTTCCCTCTGCAATGCGTGCATCATCCGTCCTTCCTATTATCTTCGGCGCAACAATGGCTGCCAGCAGGCTCAGTATGAATACAACCACAATAATTTCGAGAAGGGTAAACCCTTTATTATTGCTCATCTATTCCTCCTACCCAAAATTTATAGATACAGACTGGGTATAGTATTTTAGCGGATTTGAATTCTTTTGAAAAAAGAATTCGCCTCGGAGTCCCGATGGATATCGGGACGAGAATGAGCGAAAATACTATACCCAGTCTGTCCGACCATGCTATTTTACCAACTGGTTCAACTGAAATATTGGCAGAAGAACTGCAAGGACAATAAGCCCCACAATAAGGCCCATAAAAAGGACCATTGCCGGTTCAAGCAAAGAGAGCGCTTTCTGCACCCTTCTTGAGAATTCCTCTTCATATGAATCTGCTGCATTTTTCAATATCTCAATGAGCTGTCCGCTCCTTTCCCCTGTTGAGATAAGCTGAAGAAGCACAGGTGGAAAACCCTCAAGGGAAGCTGAAAGCCTCGCGCCCTCAGCAACATGTTTGCCGGCCTCCATAACCTTCATCTCAAGCGCCTGATTGCCGATAGACTTTGCAGAAAGCTCGAGCGCCCTGAGCACAGGCAGCCCTCCCTCAAGAAGAAAACCGAGCGTCCTTGCAAACCGTCCATAGTAAAGACTCTGAAGTATATTGCCGGGCAAACGCAAAATAAGCTTGTCAAGAAATACCCTCTTCTTTTCTCTCATTCTTCTAAAACCTGTGATTCCGCCTAACAGTAGTCCTATTAAAAGCCACCAGTAGCGCTGGAAGATATCACTTATGGTTATAAGTATTACTGTGATAAAGGGCAGTGCAGTCGCTGTATCCTTGAAAATCCTGGTTATCTTCGGTATCACAAAAGTAAATAAAAAAGAGAGGACAATGAAACCGACACAGATCATAAAGACCGGATAAATCATCGATGCCCTTACTTTTGATTTGAGATTCTCCTGTGCTTCCAGAAAGCCGGACATACGGCTGAGAACCTTGTCGAGATTTCCGCTTGCCTCTCCTGCAGCGACCATATTTACATAAAATACAGGGAAGATATTTCCATATTCCTCCAATGCCTTTGAAAGGCTCGATCCGCCTGCAACCTTCTCCTTAATATTTACCAGCATATTTTTCCAGTAACCTTTATTTTCTTCAGAAAGGGAATTCAGGGCATCCATCAGAGGCGCCCCTGAAGAAAGCAGAGTGGATAATTGTCTTGTGGTAGATGGAAGGAGTGATATGTCAGGCCTGCGAAATAAACCTTTGCTGTCTTTATAGGCAGCTTCTGTTACATCCCTGGGATAGAGTCCTGAATCCTTAAGCCTTAATACTGCATCTTTCAGGCTGTTCGCTTCGATAGACCCGGCTGCTTCAGAACCGTCGGTCCTGTAACCTTTATACTGAAATATCGGCATAATCTTTCTGTGTTACTCTTAAAACTTCTTCAAGAGTTGTTATACCTTTTAGAACCTTTTCTATTCCATCCTGGCGGAGGGTCTTCATTCCCCGGGAGACAGCATGGCTTTTGATGCTCTGAGAATCAATCCTGTCTGTAATCATCGGTCGTATCTCATTATCTATCATAAGAAGCTCAAAAATTCCTGTTCTGCCAAAATAGCCTTTGCCTTTGCACTTTTCACAGCCTTCGCCACGATACAGGGCTAAGGAGACACCCTCTCCCTTACCCTCCCCCCTCGAGGGGGAGGAATGGGTGGGGGGGAACGCTGTTCCTGTAAAATATGACCTCTCAATATCAGTGGCTTTATATGATACCTTGCAATGAGGACATATCGTCCTCACAAGTCTCTGCGCGAGAACAACTGTTAATGACGATGCAACAAGAAAAGGTTCAATCCCCATGTCTATGAGTCTTACGAGAGCGCTCGGTGCATCATTCGTATGCAGGGTGCTTAAAACAAGATGGCCTGTTAAAGATGCCTGCATAGCTATCTCGGCAGTCTCGAGGTCTCTTATTTCTCCAACCATGATGACGTCAGGATCCTGTCTCAGTATCGACCTTAAGCCCGTGGCGAAGGTCAGACCTATTTTCGGATTTACATGGATCTGACCAATGCCTTTCAACTGATATTCAATAGGGTCTTCCACTGTTATGATATTTTTCTCTTCAGTATGTATCCTGTTCAGGGCAGCATATAAGGTTGTGGTTTTGCCGCTTCCTGTCGGACCTGTAACAAGGATTATTCCGTCGGGTCTCTGAAGATGTTCTTCGAGTTTCTTTTCATCTTCCCTGCTGAATCCGACCTCCCACAGGCCGATAAGCCCCTGTTTCCTGTCAAGGAGTCTGAGCACAGCCCTTTCACCGTGAGATGTGGGTATAACCGACACCCTGATGTCTATATCCCTGCCTCCAAGAAGCAGTCTTATCCTCCCATCCTGCGGCAGCCTTTTCTCAGCTATGTCGAGATTGGACATTATTTTAATCCTGCTGATGAGCGCGTCCTGAATTATTTTCGGGGGGGTCAAAACCTTATGGAGAATTCCGTCTACCCTTAATCTGACGTCGAGCGCTTTTTCATAGGGTTCTATATGGATATCACTTGCCCTTTCTTTCACTGCCTGTAAAAGCAGGGCATTCAGAAGTCTGATTATAGGGGCCTCTTCTGTTAACTCAAGCAAGTCCCTTGGCGCCTCAAATTCTGTCGCAACAGAAGAAAGGTCTTCTCCTGTTATCGTATCCATTACTTCCTCAGCGGAACCCATCTGACCATAAAAACGGTTTATTGCATCAAGGATAACACCTGCGGATGCTTTGAATGGTTTTGGTTTTAAACCGAGCGTTTTAGAGACCTCAGCGAGGGCGAACAGTCCTTTATCATCCGCAACTGCTCCAATCAATTCAGAATCATCTCTTTTGATGGGGAATATCTGGTTGTTCTTCACAAAACTGAGGGGAATATGCTTTAAGATGGAAACATCTACGTCCTGATCTTTTATGACTTCAATGACTTCCATTCCTTCATTTCATTTTCATGATGTAATTCGGTTCTGCATATTCAATTTCCTTATACCCGCTGAATCTCTTTACCGCTTCTCTGACATCCTGCCCTGCTTTCAGTTTTATGCGGTAAAGCCCTTTTGGCTTTAATGCAGATGCTATAGACGCCCCTTCCGCGGAAACTATTTCAGAAATCTTTTCATCACTGGTATCCTCTTTGAATTTTACAAGCAATTCTCCCTGTTTATACATTTCTTCAGTCCTTGCAAATTCTACCTTCTTATTTTCGGTTAATCGCTCAAGATGGCTTGCTTCTTTGACAATATGGGGCGTGAGAAACACGATCAGATTTATTTTATTTTTCTTATAGCTTGTGTTTTTGAAAAGCCATCCAAGCAGAGGTATATCCCCAAGCAAAGGCACCTTTGATATGTTCTCTTCTACCCTTTCCTCTATGAGACCGCCGATCACAACAGTCTGGTTGTCTTTCACAACTACAGAGGTTTTTGTTGAGCGTTTTGTTGTTGTAGGGCCTACTGTTAAAACGACCTCTGTCGATTCCTGCTTCAAAGCAGATATCTCCTGGTATATATCAAGTTTCACATAGTCGCCTTCGGCAATCTGCGGAGTCAGTCTCAGCGTAATGCCAACATCCTTTCTCTCGATGGTGCTGAAAACAGATAGCGTCCGTGATGGGTCTGACTCCTTTTTAGAAATAAAGGGTACATTTTCACCGACAATAATCTCTGCCTCTTTATTGTCGGACGTCAGAATCTGTGGCGTTGAGAGAACATTGACCGCGCCCTTGAATTCATTCAGGCTGAAAAGGACTGCAAATCCGGGGAGGGTCATCTTTGTCGTTGTAACTTTCCCATCCGTGCCGGTCGTTGTTATGGGGATATCGAGAAAGTTCCCGAGCCCACCCCCGGTTAATCCTGTAAGCCCCTGCATAATATTTTGCATAGTGGCAGTGTCTATTGTACCAAACCCGCCAATTGCAACAGGATCTCCGTCTTTCTTTGCTGTCATCCTCCATTTAGCGCCAAGCTCCTGCAGTCTGTCGATCGATGCCTCGATTATCATCGCCTCAACATAGACCTGCTTTCTCTTTCTGTCAAGCTGCCTGATTATCTGGAGGAGATTCTGGTAATCTGCCGGAGAAGCAACTACAATAAGAGAGTTTGTTGCTTTATCCGGTGAGATGGTTATTTTACCGCCAGGCTCAAATGGTCCCTTGGCAGGCTGGCCGGCTTTAGCCTGTGGTGAAATCCCGGTAATCATTCCTTCCAATACTTTTGAAAGTTCGGTTGCATCAGCATGTTCCAGGAAATAGACATTTAACTTGCTGGTTGCCTCAGGAAGCGGTATATCAAGAAGAGCTATCATCCTTTTTATAGCTTCCTTCTCCTGCTTATCGGCAATCAGCACCACCCCGTTTAATCTGGAATCAGCAAAAACACTTGCCCGTGTTTCCTCAATAGAGGCTGCAGTTACCGTCTCGCCGGGCCTTGGAATACGGGCAGGCGAAGTTTGCGCCTTTGTGCTCAGCATAAGCGCCTCGGTAAGAATCCTTACAACATCTTCAGCGTTCGCATATTTGAGGAGGATGAGTTCCGGCTCCTCAACCCCGGGTTTGTCTATAGTATCGAGGATCTTGAGAATCTTTTCGATATTCATGGCAGAGTCGACAATCATGAGCATATTGCCGGGACCAAATGAAGAGATATATCCGTCTTTTGATACAAGGGGCTGAAGAAAATTCATGGCCTTTGCAGATGATATGGCCTTCAATGGTATTAGTCTTGTGATATACGCATCACTTATATGATCCCTTCCTTCTTTCTGTATCTCGGTTCCGGACTGTTTTGCCTGGGAAATCGGCACGATCTTATACACCTTGCCTGACGGGATGATAGTGAATCCTTTCAACTCAAGAACAGACGTGAAAAGGCTGAAGGCTTCATCTATTGAAAGTCTGGACGGGGCAATAATTGTAATATTCCCTTTAACCTTATCATCATATACGAAGTTTTTTCCGGTAACGTCGCTGATAAATTTAACCACAACAGAAATATCGACATCAGCAAAGTTAAAGGTGACCTTCTTTTCTTTTGCCTGTTCTTTTGTTGTATCGGCTGTTTCTTTATCAGCAAATGAATCGTTTACAGAAATAAAAGGCACGAACCACACAAGCAGCAGAATCCCCATGAAAATCGCAAAGCCAAATAATGATAAGAGACTTTTTTGTTTCATAACAATCATTATCTTACTTTATCTGATATGTCATTGTCATCCTTGATCCGGACCTGATTAAGTCAATCTGTACCCTGTCCAGACCTTTGAGCGCTGTAAAAGCCTGCAGCGCCTTCTCAGGGTTTGATATGTCGTATTCATTAATCCTCAGAAGCACATCCCCATCCTGAAGACCGAGACTCTGATAAATACCGCCGGGCTTAATTTCACTTAAAACATATCCTTCTTCCTTACCGCCGGCAACATTGGGCCTGAGCCTTGCATCAGTCATCATCTGGCTGGGATTTGTAATGGCCTGCTGAAGCCTTGCCTGATCAACAACATAGGCGCCTCTTCCTACCTTCTGAGCAAAAGCAGCTGATGACGGAATCCCTGCAGAACCCTGTTTTCTTACCTCTTTCACCTTTATATCTTCGATGGGGATTTCTGTAATATTTACTCCGTTCCTGATAATCGCCTTATCCTGTTTCACTGCCTGCAGGACCCCGGAACCGAATACAGACTCGCCAATCTTGAATATCTCCTGCATACCTGCATTATTTCTGAAAACTGCGTAGGTAAGTTTTTCAGGGCCTACTACAGTCCCCAGGAGCACAATATTGGACTGCTGCACATTACTTGCCGAGCCTGTCAGAGGCCTTATCTCCCCTCCTGAAAAACCAAAAGGGTTGTTTTTCAATATTGAAGAATATTCAGTAAGCTGCTTCTTTTTCTGTATGCCTGCGGTATCATTTGGAACAGATACAGCTTTCTTCTGGCTATGCCCTTTTTCAAAATAGACTGTAATGATATCGCGGATGAAAAAAAGAGTCGCAAGGATAAGGAGCATACCTAATGCAAGATTCAGAAAAAATATATTTCTCTGTGTGAGAAGGTTTGATTTCAAACTTAAACCTCATCCATATTATTCATGAAAGTATGTTATTAGAAATAAATGGGAAAGTAAAGACGTTGTCAGAAAATAAAGGGAATCAGGCATATAACAATAAGATATGTAACTATCTTTTTCATTGCATATGTAACCCAAGCATCATTTTTGCATATGGCGGCAGTTTCTTCATCAGCTTGGCATATAACCTGCTTTCTGCCGCTTCAAGGTAATCTGCATAATCTATTGCCGGTATGTTCCAGAGCCTTGTAAAATCCCCTTCTTTATTGACAGCATAAAATGATTCATCCCTTTGTTGGCTATTGTGCAAAGTATATCCTTCAGGGAAATATATGCCGTTATGCTTTTTTGACCATACAACCTTTGAGGAGACAAACTTCCTCCTCATTGAATCAGTGAATTGAACAGCGCCTGAAAATACCAGATTATTCAGATCAGGTGTTACAGCGGCATACAGTGCAGAGAATGAAATCTTCTTCCTGTCAGGGTAATGGATGTTTAAGGAGAGGTTCTCAAAAAAAATCCTGCTCAGGAGGTCGAGATCACTATCAGCAACTTTGCCTGCATAATAATCATTCAGGGATGTGGGTTGTTTTCCGAGTGACCTGAATATGTCATTCATTTCATCTACAGGCAGCAAATTATTCCCGGAAGATGCCCTGCTATTCAGGTAAATATCGATCTTTGCTCCTGAGATATAAATCTCCTTCAGATTCTGATAAAGAAAGAGTTTCGAAAATCTTTTCCTGTGAATGATCTCGTCAGCGGTCAGAATAAAATGCGGTTTGTTATCCCTTTTCCTTATTACAGAGACATGCTCAGCGCGAAAATTGTCATAATTTTTTTCAGTAAAATTCTGCGCGTCGTTTTCAGCCAGTACATCATCGTCACTGGCTTTCTTGCTATTTAGAAACAAAAAAAGAAAAGCACATGATGATACGACTATAAATAAAATGAACAGTACGGATATTGATTGTTTGATCTTCATAAAAGAGCATATGCGGCGATATTCTATAGGGAGAAGCTCGCAAGTATTCTTCTATATAACTCCCGGCAATCTTATTTCACCACGTTCACTCCACAAGAGTCGCTGCCTAATTCTTCCTTGAAGTTTCCTGTGGTGAACACAACCGTAGCCATGGCTACTTTACCTGCAAGGGCTGCAGGGACTTTGTTAATTATGGGTATCGTTCCTGGATTGGAGAGAGTACCTCCCGGGCCCACTGACCACCCAAGGTCCCTGCTGAAAGGCCCGAATAAACCTATCCCTGATACGGAATTCCCCATATTGCCGCCGAAACCGACAAGGGCTTTAGGAATGCTTACATTGATAAAATCAGTATTATGAATGCTTGCCACTGTAACAACCAACGGATCCCCGACTTTTACAGTATCAGGGCATGCTATGTCAACCTCAAGAACATCCGCCCGAGCATTACCGATACTCAGGAATACAACACTGCAAAGTATGCAAAAGAACAATACAAAATACCTTTTCATCATGTTCCTCCTTTTATTTTTATAAATGCAGGGTTTTGATTTTCCTTGTTAGAAACATTATTGCGCTTTTTGAAATAAATGTTTTTTGTGCGAACCTTTCCTGCCTGTCCCGCAAGGTTCGAGCAGCCACTGCATTTCACTCCAACCAATATATCTCTCTCGTACAGGTCACTCTGACCAAAGCTCATATTCATCATTATCGTATTCCCGTTATTTCCGATTACGGCTGAATAAGAAGGAGCAATTGTATTCTCGAAATAGCCGAAACTTCCGTCAGGGTCAACAGAGATACCAGTAAAGTCAAACTGCTCGTTTAACACATCTCCATCCTTTTGATTCTTCAAAGTCGCTGTGCAATTGCCGCTATTGTTACAGACCATGATGCCGAAGACATCGCCAAAGCTCTCTCCGTTCGTATCTCCAAAACCAGCTATTGCCCATGTGCCTGCAAGGTCGGCAGTTGAATATATCTTATCTTGCTTTTGCATGCCAAAAGTCATCCTCCAGTGATTATTGATTGTAGGATGAGATGTGATAAAAAGGCCTGATTCCCCAAGATAACCACTGAAGTTACCTCCTGCCAAGATTGAACCATCAATATTTGTAACAGCGTATGGTGCCACCTGGCTTTGAGTAAAAATTATTTCATCACTATGCCATGTGCCTTCATAACTATATTCTCCAATTCCGTCGAAAGATGCTATAGTCGAAAATGTATTATTGAGACCCGGACTGAATAAAACATTGATATCATAACTGTATCCCATAGCATAATAATCGCCGGAAAAATCAGCGGCTGTATAAGATTTTGCTGTATCCATCTTAATTGCCACATCCATCCTCTTTGACGAAGCATCAGAAGTCCTGTCTATTATTACCATGTTTCCGTTGTCAGACATTATGATTTTGTGTGTAAGGGTTCTGTCGGGGTAGACTATTGTAAGGTTCGTACTTCCATCCTGATTCGGATTCGTAGAGTATGTAAAGTCTATTCTGTTGAATGAATTTACAAATCCACCGTAATTCACCCTCCTGTTTATTTCAGCGCCTGTGCCGTCATTCCTGAAAACTACTTTTTCCAAAATCGAACCCCATGTACCGTCATTCAACCGTTCGAGGGCAACATGGGCCCAGGCGCCGACAATTGTATTCTCTTGCTCCTGCGGGCAATAGACCACAAAATTCCATTGTGTGGATGCGGTGCCTTCACAATTCGGCTGCACCTCTATAGTAATTGAAGATGAATTACCGGAATAGGAGATATATTCTGTTTTTGTTCCGTTTGTGCCTATGCACCCTGAGTCATACAGTGTATTCCCTTCATACGTTATAATCAGCCTGTCCTTAATACTGTAAGTTTCATAGTCGAACCGGAAAGCGCCGGACTTCTTCTCAAGCTCAATAGTAAAGGATTCAGGTTTATTTGCGCCTGCCTGAACCACATCGTTACATACCTGCACTTTATGAAGTGCGAGTTCTATTGTTATAGCCTCTCCTGTTAAATCAACCTTTTTTTTCTCGCTATAATATGCCCTTTCACCTGATGAGTCGAATATCTCAATATAAAATTCCCGTTGCTGTCCGGTTGGGACCAGCAGATAAATATCAGCAGCATCACCGACAACAGGGACTGTCCCTTCCATAGCAACCATATTGGGACCGGTTACAGTATAATGGACATGGGTCAGAAGACCTTTTGGATTAATACTGCTTGCACTGTTGTTCTGAAAGCTTACCGAGATCGTTACCGGTGTATTGCCGGAAACGCCTCCGCCACCGCCTCCGCCACAACCGGAGAATACGAATAAAGCGCATATGATGATCATATATATTATGCTTTTTTTCATTTGTTTTGCCTCCCTCTGCAGGTCGGGCAGTGACTGCAGATATTCACAGGTGGTCTGTTTATGGTAAAAATAATTTTTACTGAAAATTAATGTTATCTATTACAGCAACAGATGTGAACTCATCATCTCCCACATCTGAGACCTCAAAGCTTATTATTATGGGAGAACCTAATGTGCTGATATCAATGGTCTTTGTTAACCACCCGGTATGATCAGCGCCTCCCAGTCCTGCAAAATTTACAGGATAAGAGTTCTCGCGTCCTATAATGTTAACAGAGACAACTACCTCTGAAAAACTTCCGAGGGGGCCTGATACAGATACCTTGAAAACATCGTCGTATATTGAGCCGACATACTCATCAAATTCCTCTGAAATAAAATCATAATTAAACGACATTGATTGCTTGCCGGCCGGCACTTGCACCGGTCCGCTCGTTAAAATGCTTGTTGTAGATTCAAGGGCTTGTCCTCCAAAATTCCCTCCCGTACTTATAGCTGCCATATAATTTCCTTCATAAGCTGATATGTCATCCTTTGGGGAAGAGAGGATCATTCCGTCACCTGAAAAATTCCATCCTGTTGACCCCTGCTCAAACCCGAGATCCGCAGGCGGCACACTCTGCTGCTTTGTCCCGAAAGAAAAAACAACATCAGAAGACAGGGTATTGCCTCCGTCATCCTTGATCCCGTTTGTTTTGAACATGGTAACAGTTATTGTATCCCCTTCGGAGAGTATGGCAAAAGGCTTGAAATTCAGGATTGAATTCCCTGCTGTGCTGAGAGATCCGGAGAAAGTTCCGAACTGCTGGTCTCCTTTGGAATCTTTCACCTGTATCGAATGATCATTTATTGTCGACGGATCAATCTCATCATTAAAGAAAACACTTATTGTTACATTCGGATCAATGCCGGTGCTGTTATGGGGCGGTATTGTCTGGATCACAGCCAATGCCTCTGTATCATTGCTATCCGGGGTGAAGGGAGGAAAGTTTCCGATCGTACTCGTTTGCTCAACCTTAACAAGTGTAATGGTTATATCCTTTGGATTGCCATCCAGATTAACGCATGATTCACCCTTCCAGGTAACAATATCCAGATTATCAAGTCCCTCAATCAGGATGCATCTCTGATCTCCGTTTGGTATCTGGAGACTGATCTTAACCTCACTGCCCATTACCGGCACAATACCCGACATGGCCTGCATCCCCGGGCCTGAAACCGCATACCGTATATTGATTATTGATGAGGCCTTCAGCTGTATATTACTTGCGCTTTTCCCCTGAAAATCTACCGATACATTAACCTGAGAAACCTTCAGTTCAGCGCTGCTGCCGCCGCCACCTCCACCGCCGCCGCAACCAAGCACTATAAACAGAAGACTTATAATCGCAAAATATGCAGTTGTCTCTCTTATTTTATTCATTATGTCCCGTCCGGGATCGGTATTATAATATTAACAGGCGTATCCTGTGGTTGTGGTATCGGCACATGGATATGTACAGGTGTGTCCTTACGCGGCTTTTCCTGATTTATTATCGGCGGTGTCAACGGAATAGCCTCCCGTCTCACTGATGGCGCCTCTTCCTTCAATGATGTTACTCCGGGCTGCGCTCCTGCCCCCTTCCGATCTTCTATAACCGGTTTCTTCTCAGCCTCGGGTGTCCCCTGCAGCTCTGTTGCTTCTATCAGCTCTTTCATGAGTGCAGCAGGTGCAGGCATTGCAGGCGTCAGCGCCTTGTTCATTGCTCCCTTGCTCATCATCCCGCGCTCAAGCTTCACCACTCCTTTTATCGCAGGGTTGATGCTCCACATCTCCACCAGTCCCTCTATCACTGCCACCCCGCTCACCGGAACCCCTTCTTCTAACTCTGTCCATGTTATAAAATAGGTCCCTCTTGCTGCAACTACCACGGTCGGCGTATGCACCTCAAACTCGTTATTGCCTACTAATGACCTCAGCTTGCCGTCCATCAGGTTGAAGACTGTCTTGCCCTTCTTCCTGCCCTCTGCGTACAGGTAGTCCTTTATCACTAACCTTGAGTTCTCTCCAAGGGTCAATATGCTGTCGTCCCTGAAAAGCATCTTCGCCCTTGATGCTGCCTTTGTCTGTACTGTATCTTTCAGTAATATGCTTCCCTTCACCGCTGCCTCGATCTTCCTGTTCTCCCGCTGTATCTCTGCCTTGCCCTTCAGCGCCGCCACTATCCCCACATCATCCTCTGCATATCCGGCAGCCGGCTGCCCTGTGGAAATCAGGACGAATGCCAACAGGAAAAGCAAAACGTAGACGAGTTTAGCAATAAACTTAGAAGTTAAGCTCCCTCCGTCATTCCCGCTTGTCGGGAATCTTTTTGATAAAAAAATGATTCTGGACAAGCCAGAATGACAACATTGATGTATTAACATGTCTTCCTGTTCCTTCACAGCTTGAACCTCACCATCAGTGATACGATCTGTCTGTCGTAATCAAATTCTTTGATGTTTGAAGAATTTAACTCGGACATCCACCCTGCTGTTATATCCCAGCGTGTATTTATAGTCTTCGTGAGGTTTGTGGAGTACGTATGCGTTATGTCTCTCCTGCTCTTGCCAGCACCAGGATATTGTCCCTTGTAATTTTTGCAATAGTACAGCCCTGTGAAGTCCGCTGCCCAGCCCCTGCCAAAGTCTGCCCTCACTCCCAGTTCACCTGCATTGCCGTTGTAATGCCAGTAATCTTTTTCGGTCATATCTTTGTCATAAGCATATCCCAAATTTACAAGCACTGCGCTGTGTAACTTTATGTACTGCGTTACACCAAGCAGGGTGTTGAATCCGTTCCGCTCTGTGTTTGTCGGAAACAGTTTCGTGTCCCTGAAATTCCTCCACTGATACCGGTACCGGAACTGTGTGTAAAATCCCTTGCCCTCTGATATGGTCATGACCGGCTGTATGCTGTGCGAAAGAAGATATGTCCTATAGTCTACTGTTGTATACTCAAACGTGTAGTGCGCCCTGAAAATAATGTTCTTTACAGGACTGAAATCTATGTAAACCCCCGGCAAATGCTGCTGCACATTGAAATCATCAAGCTTCCGCTGCATGCTCTGGTAGAATGAATACGTCGGCGCTATGCTGAGGTTCTCTCTGACCGTAAATGCGTATTTACCTTCAAGATATACTATTGCCCTCCAGTCGGTTTTATTCGTGATGCCCTCCGCCGCTGGTCCGTCTGAAGGCTCAAGTATTACGTTGCTGTCATACTGGATTCCAGTCGTTATGCTCGCTTCCCAGTTCCTGACCTTCGGTTTCCTGCTGTCTATCTCCTTGATATGCCTGCCCGCAAGTTCCGACAGTTCCGTCCCAGGTCCTGCCCCCTGTGCGCTCTCGAAAAAATCCTTCGCCTCTTCGTTCAGCCCGCGCCTGTAATACAATAACCCAAGCTCATAGTTGGCCCGCGCTGATCCAGGGTCAAGCTTTAATGCCTTCTTTAAAAGCTTCTCCCCTTCCTGCTCTTTTCCTGTATTGCAAAACGCTATGCCAAGATAGAGGTTCGCCAATAGGTCTTCAGGCTTGTCCTTTATTGCTGCCTCTAATTCTTCTGCTGCCTTTGGGTATTCTTTCTGATCAAGGAAGAGGATCCCTTTGGTGAGATGTCTTTCAAACTGCCCTGCCTCTCCTGCATTTGCATCAGAAGAGTAAAACGGAGAACACATCAGAAACACTATCAACAACAGTGTCGTTATCCCATTGCATTCCCCCCCAGGGTTTCTTTATTTTTTAGGATTTACGAAAAGATAATACAGATAGTTTGAACTCTTGTCAAGAGAAAATTTTTCAGGGATAGGCAATATAGTAAAAGATGGGATTTTCCAGGCGCGGTCCCGAAAGCTTTCGGGACCGCGCCTGCCATTTATGTTACAACTAAATTCTCTTCCGCCTGTACAAAACTATTACTATCAAAGGTATCAGCAGTATTGCAAGGTCTGCAATTGCCGTAGGCATATTCTGTCTTGCGCCTATGGAACAACCGCCGCCGCCGCCGCCGCTGCCGCTACTGGTATTCCCTTCTTCTGTCCCTGTTTTTACTGATGCCTCATTGGAATATTCAGAATTACCAGTATCTTCGTTGAATGCCCTTACCCTGTAAGTGTATGTTGTGTCCGGCTCAACATCAAAATCATTATAAAAGGTGTCGAATGCTTCGTCTATCTCTACCCACACCGTATCTCCTGATTTCTTCCTTTCTATCTTGAAGCCCTCTGTGTAAGTAGCGTTGTCTGTCCATTCCAGTTCGATCTCTGTGTCCGACAAAGCAGTCGCTTTAAGATCCGACGGCGCTTTCAGGGGGATTATAACTGTGACTTTTGCCGGTATCCCGTCAGTTATCACCTGGCTGTCGATCATAGTATAGGGAGGATTCGGCAGAAAATTGAAAGGCGTTATTCTATATGTATGCTTGGTGCCGTCCTCCAGTTCTACAGGCGTGCAGTCGTCAAATTCGGGCTCACAGTCATCGGCTACCCCATCGTCTGTATATGATTCTGAATTATACGGGAGTACAGCCAATTCTTCATATTCGTCTTCAAAGATCTCTTTCTCTATCCTGTAATTGTCCTCGCCCAGCGCTTTGTCTTTCCACCCTAATGTAATAATGCCCGCTGCCGCGTCAGCCGTTCCTGCAAGATTTGTTGCCGGCAATAAGGATGATAGGGCTTTGTATGCGTTAATCCTTCCGCCTGAGTATATGAAGCCGTCCAGTGTCGGCTTTTGACCATCTACAAATCTTACGATTGTACCCCTGATCTGGGAATAATCAAAATGATAGTAGTAGCTCAGGATCAAGCCTGCCAGTCCTGTAACATGAGGGGCAGCCATTGATGTGCCGTTACAAAAAGCAAACCTGGATTCCGGGGAAGACAAACAGGAAGGAGGATATGTTCCCAGAGGAATTGTACTGAGAATATATACGCCGGGCGCTGCAACATGGACCGTATACCCATAGTTGGAAAATGGCGCCCTCAGATCATGCTGGTCGGTAGCAGCGACAGAAATAACGTTAGGAAGGGCGTAGTTTGCCGGATATACAGGGTTAATGTCATTGTTGTTGTTTTCGTTACCGGCAGCTGCAATAACGAGCATACCCGCCGTATTCGCTGTATTGACTGCATTATACAGGGTAATGGGATTTGGATCCCCCGGTTCTGTGCCAAGGCTTAGATTGATAATCCTTGCATAACGCTGAACAGCATAAGTAATCCCGCTTGCTATAGCATCTGTTGGACATTCCTTTTCTTTACTACATACCTTAACAGGCATCATCCTGACCTGCCACATCACACCGCTCATACCTATGCCGTTGCTGGTAAATGCCCCGATGATACCGGCAACATGCGTGCCGTGTCCTACATCATCTGTGGTATTAGTGTTATTGTCGATAAAATTATAACCGGGGATCACGTTATTGAACAGGTCAGGGTGTGAAGAGTCTATCCCGGAATCAACAACAGCCACAAAAACATTGTCATAGCTTCCGGTTTCAATATCCCATGCCTTTGGAGCGGAAATGTCAGCCCCGGGCGTGCCGCTGGCATACTGGCCGACGTTTCTTAAACCCCACTGCTGTTCAAAGAACGGGTCCCATGGAATAGTGTCTTTCATATGGAGTATGTAGTTCGGTTCTGCGTATTCAACATTCGGGTCCTTCATATACCCGATGATCGCATCCTTAATATCAGCTCCCTCCGGAAGGATGACATGATCGACATCTATGAACGGGATCCTCTTGATAACCCTTGCGCCCATGGCCTGGTGTTTCATCTGCGCCGACGATTTCATAACATCCGGCTTGAACTTCACAAGGAGCTCCCCTTCCTTGTACTTCGCCTTGTCCATTTCAGAGATAATGGACTGAGCAGTAACTTTTATCATGCTCGCTGTCGCTTTTACCGAATTTGAAGTATCTGAAGATATCTGTGCGGTCTTTTCACTTCCGCATGCAACAAGAAACAAACATATGAAAAGATAGAATGCTTTCTTCATGGTTGTACCCCTTTATAAATTGGTCTGTATATCATTTTGCCAATTAACCTCCAGAATCCTTCAAAGTTTTCTATAAGCTTCTTAATAGAGGCGGGCTTTCGCCCGCCACCTGTCTTAATATTAATTCTATTGATTTATGACATTTACAGTCACAAGCGCAGTTCCTCCTGGACTACCTGATTGGTCATCCACAAGTATAGTAACCGGCGTATCAGCGCTAAAATCACCATTTACTGCGTCAACAGTGAAACGGTCACTCGTTATGAATGTAATAGTTACTGTATTAGGTGGAAAAGCAGGGGCAACCTGAGTTGCAATGTAATTTGGTGTAGGTGTTCCACCTGAAATCGTAAATACAGCCACATCTGTCCCAGCCGAACAGGTAGCATTATCTTCGCATATTGTTGCTGTTGGCGGAGCTACACTAACAGCAGTTGGTGGCGGCGGCGGTGTTGGCGCAGTTATTGTAACTGTCGCCTGTACCGACTTGCCGTCAGAATCTACAACAGTTATTGTTGCGCTTCCTGCTGCTGATGCAGTTGCGGTAAAAGAAGGGGTACCGGTAACTTCAGGATTCGAAGTAAGCGTCAATAATGTCATATCACTTGTATATATTGAGTAGTTTGGCAGTCCGCCTATGATGTTGAAGGTGATAACCGTTCCTACATCAACGGTTATGGCACTCGGGTTAATTGCCATTGAAGATGAGGCTGGGGTGACTGTCACATTCACGCTGTCTGTTGCACCGAGTGAGTCAGCCACAGTCAATTTTACTGTTGTAGACGAAGAGACAGCCTCAGGGTCTATCGTGAAGTCACTTCCTACAAGAGCTCCCTGGCTTGCTATAACCGCATTGTTATCAGAGAACATCAAATAAGGCCCTGTTCCCCCTGAAATATAGAAAATAACATCGTCGGCAGAATTAGCATCCGGGTTTGTAAGCCCTGTGATAGTAATAGCCTCCGGGACAACGCTTAAAACTCCTACAGGCGTAATATCCAGAACAAGTGAAGCAGACACATTGCTTCCGGAAGAATCATAAATGGTAATCGTAACTGTTGTATCAGTTGTCGGCGGTGTACCTACAGTTGCCGTAACCACCGAACCTGCCACTGCTACATCAGCAACTATAGGATTATCCGAAAACGCCGTATATCCACCGGTTCCGCCGAGCACTGTGTAGTTGCGTGCATTGCCCGCTGCAGGGTTTGAAATAGTCTGGGAAGCAGGAATCACTGCCAACGGGATAAGGGGCGACAAATCCAAAATGAGCGTTGCTGCTCTGCTGCTCCCGGCAGAATCATAAATGGTAATCGTAACAGTCGTATCGCTTGTCGGAGGCGTGCCTACAGTTGCCGTAACCACTGAACCTGCCACTGACACTGAAGCAGCTGCAGGATTGCTCGAGAAT
>VGWX01000038.1 GCA_016873615.1 Nitrospira sp.
GCAAAATAGATCTTTCGTCAGAAGACGTCCTGAATTATGAGCTTAAATTTATTGATTATTTGGCTGAGACACTCGAACTTGTGCAAGAGGAACCTATAAATATTGACAACTATATTTCAACTCTTTGGATCGCTTCGCCTTGTCTTGCTGGGGCAAACAAAAACAATTCTGCAGACACCAAAAAAATTGGAGACAAATAGGTGGTTTTTTAAATGCAAATGAAACAGCGCAATTACAGGGTTATATTCCAGCAACGGGATACGAGAAAAACAGGCTTACAAAATATCGCTCTTATCTATTTGCTAAGTCTTATTTTTTCTTTTTTACTCCCTGCATCAATCTCAACAGCTTCAATAGATATTGCCGAAACAATGATTGAAGTAAAAGAAATATCCTTACCATTATTATTTGTCAGCTTCCTCATACTTCTGTTTGCCATAGTCCGTTTGCTGGAATACCGTAGAGTAATCGAAAAAAAGACCGAAGCGCTCAGGGAAAGCGAAGAGCGGTATGCCCTCGCAGCCCAGGGTGCAAACGATGGGCTCTGGGACTGGAATCTGAAAACGAATGAAATATATTTCTCCCCCCGCTGGAAATCCATGATTGGATACAATGATGACGAAATAGGCAACAGCTCTAATGCTTGGTTCACGCTTGTACATCCGGATGATGTTGATAATTTAAAAAATGCCGTTGCATCACATTTGAAAGAACCAAATGCACCAATAGAAAACGAGCATCGCATTAAGCACAAGGATGGAACATACCTGTGGATGCTTTGCCGGGGTCTGGCTGTCATAGACAAAACGGGAAAGGTAGTTCGGATGGCAGGCTCACAGACTGATATAACTGCCAGAAAGAAGATGGAGGAACAGCTTATCTATGATGCTTTTCATGACGGGCTAACCGGCCTGCCAAACCGTGCTTTGTTCCTGGATCGCCTGAGCGTGTCCTTTGCGCGCAGAAAACGCCGTAAAGATTATCATTTTGCTGTCTTATTCCTGGACCTTGACCGATTTAAGAATGTCAATGACAGCTTTGGTCATCTGTTCGGGAATCAATTGCTTGCAGAAGTCGCAAAGAGACTCAATGACAGCCTGCGACTGGGTGATACCTTTGCCCGTTTTGGAGGCGATGAGTTTGCAATCCACCTTGATGATATTGTAAATCCTGGTTTTGCGAAAATCGTTGCTGAAAGAATCCACAGTGATCTGACATTGCCCTTTGAAATAGATAAAAAACAGGTATTTATCACTGCGAGCATAGGCATTGCAGTCGGGGAAGGATATAATCGTGCAGAAGACATTGTGCGTGATGCTGATATCGCTATGTATAAGGCCAAGTTCAGCGGCAGAGGATGTCATATGATATTTGACGAAAATATGCGCAAAGATGTATTAAGTTACCTTGAACTTGAAACTGATTTGCGTCATGCCATCAATAATAGAAATCTTGAGCTTTACTATCAGCCAATTATGTGCCTGGAAACTGACAGAATATTCGGGTTTGAGGCTCTGCTGCGCTGGAAGCATGAAAAGCGGGGTTTTATACCTTCCTCAGACTTTATTCCTATGGCAGAAGAGACAGGATTAATTGTTCCTATCGGCAACTGGGTGCTTCAGGAAGCCTGCCTGCAGATGAGCCAGTGGCAAAAGCAATTTCCTTTAAACCCGCCTTTGACCATCAGTGTCAATGTGTCAAATAAACAGCTTATTCATCCGGATTTTATTCAGCAGATAAAGGATGTTCTGGAAAAGACAAGTCTTAGTCCTAATAGTTTAAAGCTTGAAATTACAGAAAGCTTTTTGGTTGAAGATACAAAAATAACAAAAGTGCTTTCCGAACTCAAGGAAATGGAGGTGCAGATTCATATTGATGATTTTGGCACCGGCTATTCATCTTTAAGCTATATACAACAGTTCCCGGTGAGTGCATTGAAGATTGACCGGTCTTTCATTAACAAGATGGGGCTTGCGGGAGAAGATTCCGAAATTGTGAAAGCAATAGTAAACCTGGCTCACAACCTGAAGATGGATGTTATAGCTGAAGGAGTAGAAAAAGGAGAACATCTTCCTATCTTAAAGGCGCTGAAATGTAAATACGTCCAGGGATACTTTTTCTCACAACCGGTAAATAGTGAAGAGGCAGGGAAACTACTAAATGCAAATATTATGTTGGTTTAAGAATACCTCACGTGCCTTCACCCCTTGTATTACAGAAAACGTCATACGTAGGATAGATAAAATATTACACTTTGTTTATTCCCGGTTGTACTCTTCGTATCCACAATTATGTCCGGCATGCGTCTTTGGTGAAGGACTGAACGGACCTCATCGTTTCCCATTTTTTGTTTACTCGTGGCTGAAGGCTTCAATTACAAAAAAGTCTGATAGATAATATCTTCTTGTTGAAATAAATGTTGAGCACATTCCCCAGTTGACAATAAAATACTATATAATTACAATGTAAATATGCCAACCATATCGTTCGAATGGGATGAAAAGAAAAACACTTCAAATAAGAAAAAACATGGTGTCAGTTTTGAGGAAGGACAAACAGTATTTGTCGATGAAAATGCTTTGCTGATAGATGATCCTGACCATTCTGACGATGAGGAGCGATATATAATGCTCGGCATAAGTGTACGGTTAAGGGTATTGGTTGTTTGTCATAGTTATCGTAAAAACGAGGCCTCGATAAGAATTATTTCTGCTCGCAAAGCAACGCGATTTGAGCAGAAGCAATATTGGGAAAGGTGGTCAAAATGAGGAAGGAATATGATTTTTCAAAAGCAAAGAAAAATCCCTATGCAAGTCAGCTTAAGAAACAGGTGACGATTCGTCTTGATGAGGGGACTGTTGAATACTTTAAAAAGCTCGCCAAAGAAGCAGGAATCCCGTATCAGACTCTCATTAATTTGTACTTACGCGATTGTGCAGCTGCGGGTCGGAAATTATCGATGGAATGGAAAGCAGCATAACTAAAATACATTGCAATCTTTGTGATATCAAAAAGGGCTAATAAATACGAGCGGAAAATAGACAGCAATAACGCCTTTTTCTCTTAATAAACAGTAACTTGGCTTGGGATTATTGATCTGTGTAGTCACCATCAAAAACCCGAAATGATATCCCAAAAAGTTTTGCTGAGAGTTACGCCCGGGGAGCCAATTAAATCAGAAGGTTAGCTCAAGGCGGCTAATATCTTTTTTACTCTACCGCCACAAATGTCTCTGTCCTGGTCAATCCCTTTATTTTCCTGATCTCTTTGAGAATTTTATTAAAGATACCATTCATGTCTTTTGCCTCAAGAACTGCTACAAGGTCATAAGCGCCTGTGATGATGTCTGCATTTACTACACCTTTTGTTCCGCGAAGGGTGTCTCTTATGAAACGTTCCTTCCCTGCCATGATATTTGCCAGCATATAAACCCTTGCCATATACTCCTCCTTTTATAGATTGTTGAGTGTCTCCATAAAAATAAGGATATCAGATTTCGGGCTGCAATACAATTGGAAGCTGTTAAGGATGCTTATAAAAAATGAAGATTACCGCCAGTAGGGCGGCGGTGCATGATACCTCCACCAGTAAGGCCCGCCCCACCCGCGGTATGGACCACCCCACCAGTACGGGTACGGATCGTAATAGGGAGGAACTATAAGATATTCCCTGCTTTCCGGCCAGAGATAAATCTCCCTGATTCTGAACAGAGGATAAGCGTATTCCATTTCGTCTATCTTTCCTTCTTTTAATCCCATAAACTCTCCGGCAAATGTTATCTCTCTGTCACGTTTGAAAATCAGCGGATCCAGAATGCCGCTCTCTTTTGGAAAAAGCAGAAGAAACCTTCCATAGGAAGTTTCGCTACCTTTCAGGTAACCCCTGTAATCAACAGGAGCATATAATGCCTCTATCAATGAACCTTCTGCAGAGACTTTTGTATTATTAATGATTCCACCGAGAACGCAAAGCTTGCCCATATATTTTTCAGGGTTCTGTTTTATGTCAGTTAAGGAAGGGTTCCTGATCCCTGTATCCATGAGATCTTTTCTGATCACAGGCGCGCAGGAAAAAACATGTAAGGTCAGTAAAAAGAGTATCGTTAGATGGATATATTTTCTCATGTATATATTTTAAAACATTTTTAATTTTAAAGGTTTTCAATGTAATAATTATAATAATGATATACTAAAATATGAAAATATCAGTCTGTTCTGTTGCGTTTCTGTTGTTTCTGTTTTTTACCTGCAATGTCCATGCAGAGGAAAACCTTCCGGTGTATGACCTCTTAGTCTCATTTGATATTGAAAAGAATCTTTTAAAGGGATTTGCAGCAATCCATCTCAAAGAAGATGGGGAGATGAATATTTCGGTCAATGATATCAGGATCATATCAGTAAAAATGAATGACCAGACTATTCAGCCTGAGATTAAAGACAGTCTTTTTAAAGTCAGGGGCAAAGGGGTCATCGAAATTGTTTATGAAGGTATATTCAGGGATGAGAATGAATCTGCAAGCCCTGAAAATGCAGGAGTTGCAACAAAAAATGTTGTAAGTGACAGGGGGATATGCCTGACAAACAGATGGTATCCGGGAATTGACGGCAGGGCAATATTCAATCTGAAAGCCCTGTTGCCGGAAGGTTTTACAGCAATCTCAGAGGCTGACGAGGTTGCTTTTTTAAAGACAGCCAAAGGCATTGAATACTCATTCCGTTTCCCCCACCCGATACCAGAGATAACATTTATTGCTGCAAGATACGCTGAAATGAGAGAAACATATAACGGGATAGAAATCTTTGGATATTTCTTTCCTGAAAACATTGCTCTTGCAAAAGCATATATTGAAAATGCCAGAAAATACATTCAGCTCTACGGAGACCTAATTAAACCTTATCCCTATAAAAGGTTCTCTGTTGTAGAAAATTTTCTCCCTACAGGATATTCCATGCCGACATTTACACTCCTTGGGCAGGATGTTATGCGCCTCCCTTTTATTGTCGATGCCTCCCTGGGACATGAAATACTTCATCAATGGTTCGGCAATCGTGTTTATGTCGATTATAAAGCAGGCAACTGGTCTGAGGGACTGACTGCTTACCTATCCGACCATCTCTATGAAGAAGAGAAAGGCAGGGGATCGGAGTTCAGGAAGAATATTTTAATAGGATATGAAAGTTCTGTGAACCCTGAAAAGGAATTCCCTCTCAAAAATTTCACAGGCAGGAATGATTTTGCATCAAAGGCTGTAGGCTATGGAAAAGGAGCAATGCTGTTCCATATGCTGAAGGACCTGACAGGAAATGACGCCTTTTACAGCGCATTAAAAGAATTTACAAAGGAAAAGGAATTCCAGGCAGCATCATGGGACGATCTGAGAACAGCCTTTGAAAAAGCCTCGGGGAAGAATCTCGGCTGGTTTTTCAACCAGTGGCTTGAGAAAAAAGGAATGCCTTCAATCGAGGTCAGAGACCCAAGAGTTATTGTGTTAAAAGGCACCCCTACAGTGCTTTTTGATATCCTGCAGAATGGCGAAACATACATATTAAATCTGTCGGTGGAGATAAAGACTGACACGGCTGAAATTACTGAAAAAATAAAGATCGAAAAAAATAAAGAATCATTTGAAATCCCTGTTCAGGGAGACCCCCTGGAGATGATTATCGACGGCAACTATGATGTTATGCGGAAGCTTTCAAAGGACGAATATCCGCCGGTTATCTCTAAACTTCTTGGTGACAATAAGAGGCTCATAGTTGTCTCTGAAGAAAAGGAAAAATATGCCGGTTTAATCGATATTCTCAAACAGGAGGGATTTGCAGTAAAAGAAGATTACCAGATTCTGGATGAAGACATCAGGACGCATTCGCTCCTTGTGTTCGGTTTTGATGGCCCGGTTTTGAAAAGACTCTTTGGAGAGGTTAAAAATACCGGGTCAGGATTTGTTTTTAGCGTCAGAAAAAATCCGCTGAACATTTCAAAGGTTATAGCCATTGCCTATGGTGACTCGAAGGATGAAGTAGATCTTGCAGCAAAAAAGATATCCCACTATGGGAAATATTCTTATCTGCGTTTCGACAATGGCAGGAATACAGATAAACAGGCTGATGCAACTGAAAATGGGATAATAACCGGCTTATATGAACCGGTGCTGTTAGTTCAGCCGCAAAAGACAATGAAGCTTGATGAAGTCATCAATACTGTCCTCGATAAACCTGTTATTTATGTGGGTGAAAGACATACAAATTATGAGGATCACAAGGTTCAGTTGAAGATTATTATGAGCCTCCATGAGAGGGGCCGGAAGTTTGCCATAGGCATGGAGATGTTTCAGAAACCTTTTCAAAAAGCCATCAATGATTACATGTCAGGTGAGATCAGTGAGAAGGAGTTTTTAAAAAACACACAATACTTCAAGAGGTGGCAGTTTGATTACAATCTTTACAGGGAGATAATCGAGTATGCCAAGGCAAAGCAAATCCCTGTCATAGCCCTTAATCTCTGGACAGAGATCACAAAGAAAGTTTCATCAGATGGTCTTGACGGACTTGCGGATGTAGAACGCGCTGAAATACCTGAATCCATGGATATGACTGATGAGGGCTATAAGGAAAGGCTCAGTGAGATATTCAAACAACACAGAAATCATGAGACGAGGAATTTCGACAATTTTTATCAGTCACAGGTCCTCTGGGATGAGATCATGGCTGACTCTATAGATAATTTTCTCAGGAAAAACCCTGATTCCCAGATAGTTGTTCTTGCAGGCACCGGCCACATAATGTATGATTCCGGCATACCTAAAAGGACATACAGGCTGAACGGAAAGGACTACGTAACAGTCATCCCCGGCACAGAATTTTTTCATGAAGATTCAGGTGATTACCTGTTTTCTGCAGAGCGCCTGCCGGCGCCACCTACATTCAAACTGGGTCTTGTTTTAAGGGAGAAAGGCGGACGGGTTGAGATAGATCAGATCGTCCCCGGCAGTATTGCGAAGAGCGCCGGACTTGAAAAGGGGGACATCCTGCTTTCTTTTGACGACTGGAAGATTGAGGATATCACTGATGTCAATATCTTCATGTTCGATAAAAAGAGGGGGGAAAAATTTACGGTTAAGGTTTTGAGAAAACGGTTCTTAACCGGCTACAAAGAAGTTATTCTCAACGGCACGATCTAATACCATGCAATAAAAACCCGTCAGACTCCCCTCAAGTCGTCCTGGGGTTTTTGTAAATGTAAAGATTTCTTTTGAAATTGTTAATGCAAATATTCTCTCCCCTGTGTAATTATTTATCTAATGTTCTTTGCCCACTGACAATGCACCAAATGATCATTGCCGTCTTATATTTCTCTTGACAATATATCAAAATATATTTATGTAATATCACAAAAGAAAGAATAATGCACAAGTTATTGTCAGGATTTATTACTTACAGCTTATTGGGGTTGCAATATGGCAGACATATTGCTAAAATAGGATATTGCTTGTTTTATGACACAGTAGGAAAATAATAATGCTTTCAGTAATCATATTCGTATTATCTCTAATTATGAGTTATATCCCCCATAAAAAGAAAAGAGAAATTCTTTCTAATAAAATATGCTTTATAGGAATATTTTATTTGCATCCTTGCTGCACCTTCAGTTGAAACCCCGAGAAAAATTATTAAAGTGAAAAAGGAGGAATAGTCATGGAAATCAAAATATTAGGTCCGGGTTGTCCAAACTGCCACATAATGGAAGAACTTGCTAAAAAAGCGGTCAAGGAACTTGGAATTGATGCAAAGATAGAAAAGATTACCGATATGTTTCAGATCATGAAGTATACGATGTCTACACCGGGGTTGATGGTCAATGGCAAACTCAAGCATTCAGGCAAGCCTTTGCCGACTCTTGAAAAAGTGAAAGAAGTGATAAAACAGGAGAACATGTGAAGGGAGAGCAGATATGCACGATGTATTGAACATATATAAGGCATTGTCAGAGGAAATAAGGCTAAGGATATTGAAACTTCTCGAACATGGAGAGTTATGCGTATGTGATATTGTTACGGCCCTCGACATGATACAGCCAAAAGTCTCCTTTCATCTCAGTGTCCTTAAAGAGGCTGGCCTGCTAAGGGATAGAAGACAGGGGAAATGGATACACTACCGCATTGATGATTCAGATATTTTCAGAAGGTTCTTACTTTTGTCAACGCTTGAGAGGATTTCAGAAGAATCCGTGAAAGATGATATCAAAAGACTGAAAGAATTCTTAAAAAATAAATCTCTGAAAACAAATGTTGTGCCTATGAAAAATAAAGGTATCTGCTGCGGAAGGTAAATATTATGGCTGAAATTATTAAAAAGCTTTCTTTTCTCGATCGCTTTCTCACCCTGTGGATATTCCTTGCTATGGCGGTAGGTGTTGTTTCAGGGTATCTGTATCCGAAAATCACCGATTTCTGGAATATTTTCCAGGTCGGGACGACAAATATCCCTATTGCTATCGGATTGATCCTCATGATGTATCCGCCTCTGGCGAAGGTCCGTTACGAGGAACTGCCGAAGGTCTTCAGCAATTATAAAATCCTCGGGATAAGCCTCATCCAGAACTGGATCGTCGGACCCATAGTGATGTTCGTCCTCGCAGTCATCTTTCTCCATAATTATCCTGACTATATGGTCGGTGTTATTCTCGTCGGGCTTGCCCGCTGTATTGCGATGGTCCTCGTCTGGAACGATCTGGCCTGCGGTGCTCCCGATTATGTGGCAGGCCTTGTTGCGTTCAACGCCCTGTTCCAGGTTCTTACCTATCCCATCTACGCATGGGTTTTTATTACTATACTGCCTCCCTTGCTTGGTCTGCACGGAGCGGTTGTGGACGTTACCATCGGTGAAATAGCGAAAAGCGTTTTCATATACCTGGGCATTCCATTCCTCGGAGGGGTGATTACGCGGATTGTACTTGTCAAAGCGAAAGGGAAGCAGTGGTACCATGAAAAGTTCATCCCGAAAATTAGCCCGATAACCCTGATCGCACTTCTCTTCACGATCATCGTCATGTTCTCCCTGAAAGGCGAGTACATCATCAAGCTCCCTCTGGATGTCTTAAGGGTTGCGATCCCGATGTTTATTTATTTTGTCTTCATGTTCCTTGTCACCTTTTATATCGCAAAGAAGATAGGCGCCGATTACCCGAAATCTGCAACTCTCAGCTTCACTGCTTCTTCCAATGATTTTGAGCTTGCAATTGCAGTGGCAGTTGCTGTTTTTGGGATCAATTCCGGCGCAGCCTTTGCGACCGTGATAGGCCCTTTGGTAGAAGTTCCGGTCCTAATCGGACTGGTGAATGTGGCGCTGTATTTTCGCAGGAAATATTATCCTGCAGAGTGTTGCAAGATTAAAGGGACTGAACCAGTATAAGGTATAGAATATGAAAGAACGATACAAATTTCTTATAGTCCTGGCAGTATTCCTTCTCTGTTATTTTCTGCCCATAGAAAACGCGCGTTTTACCAATGCGGTAAATGAGTCTTTGGCCTTAACCAAATGGTATGCGCGGGAGCATGTGCTTCTTTGCCTTATCCCGGCTTTCTTTATAGCAGGAGCCATAGTGGTATTTGTCAGCCAGGCTTCTGTGATGAAATATTTCGGGGTGAAGGCAAACAAATTTCTCTCTTATACAGTAGCCTCTGTTTCAGGGTCGCTTCTGGCAGTTTGCTCATGTACGATACTTCCTTTGTTTATGGGCATTTATAAGCGTGGGGCCGGTCTTGGTCCTGCTATTGCATTCCTTTATTCGGGTCCGGCAATCAATGTGCTCGCAATTATCCTCACCGCCCGGATACTCGGCTGGGAACTCGGATTAGCCCGGGCAATCGGTGCGGTACTTTTCAGCATTGTCATCGGACTCCTTATGCATCTGATATTTCTGAAAGAGGAAAGGGAACGCCATTCGGGAGAGGACTTTGATTTCAGCAATGCAAAGGAGCACCGTCCACTGGGTAAAACAATCCCTTATTTCTTTTCGATGATTGCAATTCTCGTCTTTGCAAACTGGGGGAAACCGCCTGAAGAAACACACAATCTCTGGTGGCTAATCTATCATTACAAATGGTGGATTACAGGCTTTTTTGCTATTTCTTTAGTAGTCATGCTCATAAAGTGGTTCGACAAAAATGAACTGAAAGAATGGACTCAACAATCATGGATTCTCGCGCTTCAGATATTGCCGCTCCTTCTGGGTGGTGTTCTCGCAGCAGGGTTTTTTCTAGGCAGGGTCGGATATGAAGGGATCATCCCTTCACAGTATATAACTGCCCTGGTTGGAGGGAATTCACTCTTTGCAAACTTCTTCTCATCGTTTGCGGGAGCATTTATGTATTTCGCAACACTTACAGAAGTACCGATACTTCAGGGTTTGATTGGCTCCGGCATGGGCAAAGGACCAGCGCTTGCCCTTCTTCTGGCAGGTCCGGCATTGAGCCTGCCTAATATGCTGGTTATCAGGCGTGCTATGGGGACGCAAAAAACTATTGTGTTTGTGAGTCTTGTTGTAATCATGGCAACAATATCAGGAATAATTTTTGGTGCAATAGTTGAATAGACATTAAGGAGGTTGTAATTTGGATATCAGAAAGTTGATTAAAAGTCTGCTTTTCATTTTCGTGGTTGTGAGTTTGGGGGTTCTTATATATAAGGAATTCTCCCCCAAAAGTGAGAGCAATACTATTGATGTCGCAGCAACACGGGCTGATAAAACAACCGTATCTGTCGAATCTGTGCCTGTTCCAAAGAGCCAGCCTTTAAAAGAACCTGCAATAAAGCAGAAGCAAAAAAAGTTGATATTTACGATCCTGCAATGTGTTGCTCTACAGGGATCTGCGGACCGGTTCTCGACCCTGTTTTGGTAAAAATGAACGATGCTCTGATGGAATTGAAAAAGCAGGGAGTTGTAGTCAAAATGAATTTTTCAAAAACAGACGGGAGATACAGATACGGTATCTGAAGGAAATCAGGGACAGGTTTAACCTTCCGATGTTGCAGATTCCGATGCTGCAGGAAGAGATAAAGGGGCTTGTGCAATTAAAGCACGCAATGATAAACCTCTAATTAGGCAGAAAGCACTGAGCATGTAGATATTATTGCCTGTTTAATGAAAGGAGGAAGATTATGAACGAAGAAAAAACAAAACTAAAACAGCTTGTAATCAAGACGTACGCCAATGTAGCTTCACAGGGTTCAAGCTGTGCAACGCCTTCAAGTTGTTGTGCGCCCGAGATTAACCCAATGAGCCTTCTTGAAACAGGAAGGCTCATAGGATATTCAGATGAAGAAATGAAGGTTGGCCTTGGCGAGGCAAACCTCGGCCTTGGATGTGGGAACCCATTGGCAATAGCAGAACTGAAGGAAGGAGAGACTGTTCTCGACCTTGGGAGCGGCGCAGGGTTTGACGCCTTCTTGTCAGCAATGAAAGTGGGGAAGAAAGGACATGTTATCGGCGTGGATATGACACCGGAAATGGTGGCAAAGGCACAAGAGAATGCCAAGAAGTTCGATGTCAATAACGTTGAGTTCAGGCATGGAGATATTGAACATCTGCCTGCAGATCACAATTCAGTTGATGTGATCATATCCAACTGCGTAATCAATCTCTCCCCCAATAAGAAAGCTGTCTTTCGGGAGGCATTCAGGGTGTTGAAGCCGGGAGGACGACTCGCGATTTCTGATATCCTCAAAAAAGGTGAATTCTCCGAATCCATAAAACAGAATGAAAAGGCTTACAGCGGCTGAATCACAGGAGCGGTTCCCGTGGAGGAACTGAAAAGGATGCTCAAAGCAGCCGGATTTGATAATATTACAATCAAGGATAAAGAAAATAGTGATGAAATAATCAAAGGCTGGAATTTCGGAGAAGGGGTAGAGAATATGGTGTTTTCGGCATATATCCAGGCAAGAAAACCATAAAACCGGCACAATCATCAATGTTCGGGATACCTTGTGATCGACGGCAGATATACTCAGTCAGGATAAGCTCTACTTGAATATCTCTCCTGTTTCCTTGGACCAGAACAGAAGGTCAAGATGGGCAAGCGGGATATTTATCTGTTTTGCAAAATCAGCCATATCCTTTTCTATCTGCATATACTTTGCTCTGCTCAGGGATATGGGAATTTTGTCTATTATACCGAGCATTTCCAGATTCCTCAGGATATGTCTGTCGAGAATAGCAATATTTTCCCCGAGTCCCACGTTCCTCAGAAAATGGCCTGCTTCCTTATATCCCAGACCTTTTATGTTTTTTACCAGCCATTCCCTGCATTCATGAATATCTGCAAACTGCTTCAGAAGGGGCTTTATTAAAATTCTGCCTTCACGCATAAACAATTCTCTTGCATCTGCAATATACTGAGCCTTTTTATTGTGGAATCTGACAGAGCGCAGTCTTTTTTTGATCTGTTCAACAGTTCCATTTAATAAGAGATTCTCATCTCTGATGGTTTCAATTGCATCCCAGCAGGATTTGGCTTTAGACTGCGGGGTAAGAAGACAGAAGGTCAGCTCGCAGAAAATTTCCTCATCATTCATCTTAGTCCAACACTTTTCAAATTCTTTGAGCCGTGAGGCGATCTCATTTTTCCTGGTTTTATATATCTGCATTAATTGATTAATAAGACGTGTATTTATTTTAGTTGTACTCATAAGTGATTTTATATCCTGCAACTGGCAAACTGATTTTTCATGCCCAAAGTATAATAGAGTATACTACATTGAGGAAGACAAGATGACAGAAACAATTTTCAATGAACCTGGTCTATTTGAGGATGGAGGAAATATTTACCGTCTTGCTGAAGAGCTGAAAATACAGGAGAGACAGGTGATGGATTTCAGCGCTTCAGCAAATCCGCTTGGTGTATCTAAAAAGATAAAAGCCGAGTTGCGCAGACATCTGAAATTTCTGAATAATTATCCTGATACTGACACGAGGAGGCTTAGAAAGAGACTCTCACAATATCACGGGATTGATCCTGAAACGATCCTGTGCGGGAATGGCAGCACCGAACTTATTCATCTCACAGCAAGGGCATTAAACCCTGAAAAAGTTCTTGTTACAGCTCCGACTTATTCAGGATATGAAAGGGCATGTAAAAAGAGTTATGAGTTAAGAGTTATGAGTTACGAGTTGAAAAGAGAAAACAATTTTGAGATAAAGCCTGAAGAGTTTATAGCCGCAATGCAAGGCAAACAAAACTCCCAACTCCTTACTCCGAACTCTGAACTGAGCGAAGCTCCTTGTGATATGGCGTTTCTCTGTAACCCCAATAATCCTACCGGAAGATTGCTCAAAAAGGAGGATGTTAAGAGAATTGCAGAAGCAGCAAAGGAACTCAAATGTTACCTGATTGCTGATGAGGCATTTATAGACTTCTGCCCGGAGGATTCAGTTATAAAGTATGCCGGAGAAAATCCATATCTGATTGTCATGAGGACAATGGCCCATTTCCATGCACTCTCCGGATTGCGGATCGGATATGGCGTGTTCCCTCATGATCTTGTCCGGAGGCTCAGGAAAGATAGGGAACCATGGACGGTAAACAGCCTTGCACAAAGGGCGGCAGTTGTCGCATTGCAGGATAAGGCTTACAGAAAAGATACTTTCAGTTTGCTGAAGCAGGAGAAAAGGTTGCTCGAAAAAAATTTTGAAAAACTGGGGATTGAAGTTTTCCCCTCAAATACAAATTTCTATCTGCTAAGATCGCCTGACGCTGCAGTCATTTCCAGACATTTGAAACAAAAGGGGATACTTGTTAGAGACTGCTCTGATTTCAGAGGTCTTGACAATTCATATATGAGAGTAGCTGTTAAATCGCATAAGGAAAACTGTATTTTAATCAGGGAACTGTCAGCGATTATGAACCGTTTGAGGTAATTCATTATGCCTTTCAGGCAATGGCTGAAGAGCGCTAATTTTGCAATAGAAGGGGTGCTGCATGCTGCGAAGACTCAAAGACACGTAAGGTATCATTTTTTTACCGCAGTCGCAGTCCTTCTTTCAAGTTATATCCTTGGTGTCTCACGCATGGAATTCATCATTATTGCGCTTTCTGTGATTGCTGTTCTCCTTGCAGAGATGTTCAATACAGCTATCGAAGCGATAATTGATATAGTATCACCCGAACAGAGTGAAAAGGCGCGTGTGGCAAAAGACATAGCTGCAGGCGCTGTGCTTATAACTGCCTTTGGTGTGGCAGTGATCGGCTATATAATCCTGTTCCCTTATCTCCGTGATATTTTTCATCAGGGGCTTCATATCACAAAGCACTCGAAAGAAGAAATCGCCCTTATCGCAGTTATAATCGTAGTCATTCTCGTTGTAATTACAAAAACATATTTTGGCCGGGGGCTTCCTTTGCGTGGAGGCATGCCGAGCGGACATGCAGCTCTGGCTTTTTCAGTCTGGATTGTCATAACGTTTATAACAGAAAATTTCATCGCATCTCTACTTTCTTTTGTCGTTGCCGCAGTTATTGCCCAGAGCAGGGTTATAACAAGGGCCCATACTGTCTGGGAGGTTATCCTCGGAAGCCTCATGGGCGCATTGGTTACCTTCCTGCTGTTTAAATTATTTTCATAATGACTTGACAAGTTGCAATGAAATGTTAGTATTTAATATGCTGAAACTTCAGAATGCAATAGTAGAACTCTATAGAAAAGCTGCAACTTCATTGCCTGAAGATGTAGAAACGGCATTAAGGCTTGCTCGCAGAAAAGAAGAAAAAGGTTCAAATGCAAGAGCTGCATTATCAACAATTCTTGAGAACATAGAAATAGCCAGAGCGGGTGAAAGACCGATATGCCAGGATACAGGAGCGCCGGTATTTTTTGTTAAGGCGCCGGTCGGACTGAGCCACCTGAAACTAAAGGATGTAATCATCAAAGCAACCCGGATCGCTACCAGAGAGGTACCTTTGCGGCCTAATGCAGTTGACATAGTAACCGATAAAAATTCCGGCGACAACACAGGTATTGGCTTCCCGGTGATATACATCGAGGAAACAAAATACAATAAACTTACAATAGACCTTATGCTGAAAGGCTCCGGTTCTGAAAATATCGGGCAGCTATACAAGCTGCCGATAGCGGAGCTGAAGGCAGAAAGAGACCTTGAAGGTGTGAAAAAATGTGTCATTGACACTATTCACAAGGCTCAGGGAAAAGGATGTCCGCCTTATATTATCGGGATAGGGATAGGCGCAACAAAAGATCAGGTAACACGGCTTGCCAAAGAGCAGCTCATGAGGAATCTCAATGATATCAATAAGCAGAAGGTATTGGCACAGCTTGAAAAGAGGCTTTTGAATGATATAAATAAGCTCGGAATAGGGCCGCTCGGTTTTGGCGGAAAGACAACAGCTGTTGGAGTCAAAATCGGCATAAATCACAGACACCCTGCATCCTATTTCGTTGACGTTTCTGTCTCCTGCTGGGCGGATAGAAGGGCAAGATTGATATGGGAAGTGAAAAGTGAAGAGTGAAAAAAACAAAATAATCAACCTGCCTCTGACAAAACAGGACGTCCTCACACTGAAGGTCGGTGATATGGTTCTGATTAATGGGCAGATTGTAACGGGGAGGGACAAGCTGCATAAATATCTGTTTAATGAAAAGCCATCCAAAAAAGATATACCATTCAATCTTGAAGGCGCAGTCCTCTACCATTGCGGCCCTATTATAAAGAAGACACCCAAAGGCTTCAGGGTTGTTGCAGGAGGCCCGACTACAAGCATGCGGGTTGAGATGTACGAGCAGAGGATCATCTCAGAGTATGGGTTAATAGGTGTGATGGGAAAAGGGGGCATGGGAATGCAGACTCTGAAAGCGCTTAAAGAGAATGGATGTGTTTACCTGCATACCATAGGCGGTGCGGCTGCTTATCTTGCTGAAAGGGTAAAAAGGGTTGCCGGTGTATGGAAGCTCGAGGAGTTCGGCATGACCGAAGCCATGTGGATATTGGAAGTTAAAGATTTTCCTGCAATAGTGACAATGGATGCGCATGGCAGAAGCCTGCATGAGGAGATAGAGAAGAGATCATTCAGGGAATTTAAAAAGCTGATCGGTTAAGAACCAAAGTGCATATATTGCTCAATAAGAAGCCTAAGCAGTTTATCATTCCCATTTATTAGCAGAGGCTAACCAGCATATCTCTCCTTCCTGATTCGAGGCCACAAGGTCATGCTTGATAGGGACTTGGCTGAACTGTACGGGGTAGAAACTCGTGTGTTAAATCAGGCTGTGCGCAGGAATCTGGATCGGTTTCCGGAAGATTTCATGTTTGCTCTGACCCGCGAAGAGATCATGAACTTATCACAAATTGTGATAAGTTCCCGCATAAAAGCATGCCCCTAATGTCTTTGTTTTCGCGGAGCAGGGGGTGGCCATGCTTTCGGGTGTGCTGAACAGCGAGAGAGCAATTCAGGTGAACATAGCCAAATGAGGACTTTTGTGAAGCTTAGGGAAATGCTGTCCTCAAACAAGGAACTTGCTCACAAGTTGACGCTGCTTGAAAACAGGATTGAAAAACATGATGGCGAAATAAAGGCGATCTTTAACGCTATCCGCCAGCTCATGGTTCCGCCGGAGACGAAGAGTAAAAAACCTATTGGGTTCAGGCGGGAGCCGGAAAAATGAAGAGAACAAGTCTCACGCTGAGCCTTGCCACTCACTAAATACCAAGTCAAGAATTAAGTATGGTGTCCCCGGAACAGCTGCCGGATTAGAAAAGTTACTTAAAAATTATTTCCATAATTTATAAACGTACCGCCGGAATCCTCTCTTTTTATCTCAAGGTTCACGTCAAGCGCCTCTTTTAATAAATCGTTCGTTAAAACTGCTTCGGGCTTGCCGATGCCGAGAATCCTTCCTTCTTTGAGCAGCATCACTTTATCAAAATGCAAGGCGAAGTTGATATCATGCAATGCCATAATTATCGAGATATTTTTCTTTTCCCGCAGTTCTCTGAGTAACCGCTGAATCTCTAACTGGTACTTTATATCGAGGTTAGCAAGGGGTTCATCCAGTAAAAGCAGCCCTGCTCCCTGAATCAGGGTCATTGCTATAAAAGCCCTCCTTCTTTCACCGCCGCTCAGATTCGTTATATTTGATTCTGATTTATCCAGAAGCCCCACCATTTCCAGCGCCTCGTCGACCCTTATTTCAGGAGGGATATCATATGGATAAAGTCCCATTGAGACGAGTTCCCTTACCTTAAAAGGCAGGTTTATGTCGAGGAGCTGGGGGAGATAACAGAGAAGCTTTGCCCTGTCTTTATTTTTATACAAATGCAAAGGCTTGCCCCAGAGCTTTATCTGACCCTCTGCAGGTCTTAATATTCCGCTTGCAAGTTTCAGGATAGTGGATTTGCCTGAACCATTGGCGCCAAGGAGCCCGATAAGTTCTCCATTGCCAACAAAAAAGCTCAGCTCATTGATAAAGGGTTTATCCTTAAAATACCGGAATCCCAGACTATCGAGTTCAAGAATAGGAGGGTTATGTTCCGAGTACATCTTTTTTCCTCAAAAGATAGAGAAAATAAGGCGAGCCGATGATAGCTGTAATAATGCCTGAAGGGATCTCCATTGGAGACACAATTGATCTGCCGATCAGGTCTGAAATACAGAGAAAGGCTCCGCCGCAAACAGCAGATACAGGTATCAAAATCCTGCTGTCTGCTCCGGTAACAAACCTTACAATGTGAGGAATAAGGAGACCAATGAAACCGATTGTACCGCCAAGCGAAACCGATGCAGAGGTCATGAGCGATACAGAGATGAACAACAGGAGTCTTTCTTTTTGCACAGAGAATCCAAGGCTATGGGCGAGGTCATCTCCAAGCATCAGAGCATTCAATGCCTTTGCCCTGAATAAGGAGATACATAAACCTGCAATAATAAAAACAACCCCGTATGGGATCAGCGACCAGTCTGCAATCGAAAGGTCTCCGAATATCCAGAGCACAGCTCTCCTGATCCCTTCGGAAGAAGACATGCTGATGAGGAGCATCAGGACTGCATAAAAGAGAAAACTCAGGCCGACGCCTGCAAGGAGCAGCCTCTCAGGCAACATCCTCCCCTGTTTCCAGCCGAAGGCGCCAACTACCACACTGGCGATGGAAGCGCCGGCAAAGGCTGTTAAAGGGACGCCGAATTTCCCGAAAAAATACGAACCGGATAAAATACCGAAGGCTGCTGAGACTGCAGCGCCGCTTGAGATTCCAAGGATATAGGGATCGGCAAGCGGGTTTCTCAATATAGCCTGAAGCACAGCGCCTGAAGCCCCAAGCGCCATGCCCATAAGGGCTGCAACGATAACCCGCGGAAGTCTGATTGAAAGCAATATTTCCTTCTCAATGTCATTTATATGGAAAGGGTTTATTACATTCGGCCCGAGATATAGGGAGATTAAAAAAATTGAAATGGAGATTACAATCAGAAGGGATATCTTTATCTTAGACATGTGGTTTTCTCTCCGATTAATGTAATATCTTCCAGCGAATTTCGCATTTAGAAATTTTAACTGTATAAACTCAAAATTGTATAAAAATCTCACTGTCAACAGAACAGATGGAGTATTATATATTCATTTAGTAAGAAGTTCATAAGTAAAACTACATTATTATCTAAATGTAGTCATTCTGGCTTGTCCAGAATCATTCTTCTATCAAAAAGATTCCCGACAAGCGGGAATGACACAAGTGGCTTTACTTATGGTCTTATTAATAACAGGTATATTACAGGGTAAACATGCAGTATTACGATGATCTAATCAATGAGCTGTCTGATATTTGCGGGATAGAACCTGAGTACTGGGATATATTCGGTAAAAAACATACAACATCCATTGATACAAAGAAAGCTGTTCTCAGGGCAATGAAATTGAATATTGAGACAGCAGAGGATATCGCAAATGAGATCAGTAAAAGACGATGGAAATTATGGAAAGGCTTTATTGAACCAGTACATGTAATATCTGTAAATGCCCCGGCAGTTTTGATTCCTGTATATATCCCTGTAAATGAGGGTGAGGAAAGCAGACTCACAATTTCATGCTCTCTTGAAGATGAAAGTATTCAGACAATACTCCAGAAACATAAAATTCCCGGAAAAGACATAACTGTTTCTGAACAGCAATGGATAGATGGTAAAAGGCATATAAAAGTATTTCTGCATATTGAGCAGAGAGCTATTGGTTATTATGTCCTCAGGGCAGAGTGTAAACATCCTGACAAAATCTTCCCTGAAAAAAGCAACAAGCTTCAAAAAAGTTCAAGGATTATCATAACTCCCGATGCCTGTTATCTGCCACCTGAATTACAGAAAAATCCCCCCTTGCCCCCCTTTAGTAAAGGGGGGGAGGGGGGATTTAATGGCAAAGCATGGGGGTTATCCATTAATCTTTACGCAATACGTTCGGACCGCAACTGGGGCATCGGAGACTTTACCGACCTGAAAAAAATTACAGCATGGGTTGCAGGTCTTAAAGGCAGCCTTGTTGGAATAAATCCGTTGCATGTCATACCGAACACCAGCCCATTTGGTGCAAGCCCGTATTCTCCCATAAGCAGGCTTTACAAAAATTTCATTTACCTTGATATTGAAAGAATACCTGAGGTTAAAGAATCAAAAGATGCCGGGAAGTTCATGTCATCAAGAAAATATTCCCAAAAATTGGATGAACTGAAGAAAGCAGACCTGATCGATTATGAAGCAGTTGCATCATTGAAAGAAAAAATCCTGAAGTGTGCTTTCAGTGTTTTCTATAAAAAGCATTATCTGCGGAATACAGGCAGGGGCAGAGAATTCAGGAAATATATTTCAGAAGAAGGTCTTGCACTTGAATCTTTTAGCCTCTTCATGGCATTGAGTGAACATATGAAGAAAACAAAAAATGCTCATTCATGGCAGGAATGGCCTCGGAAATATCATGATATGTCCGGTAAGACAGTTGATGCATTCAGAAAGGAATTCAAAAAGGAAATCATTTTTTATCAATATGTACAGTGGCTTATCGACAAACAGATCAGGGAAATTTCTGAAGAGGCTGAAAGGCACGGCCTGAATGCCGGACTTTATTATGACCTTGCGATCGGCTCTCTGTCGGGTGGAAGCGATGCATGGACCTATCAGGATGTTATAGCAGACAGAGCAGATGCCGGTGCGCCTCCGGACGATTTCAGTCCGGACGGACAGAAGTGGGGATTCCCTCCGCTCATACCCGAGAAATTAAAAGATAATGCATATGAATTGTTCATCCAGACTATGAGAAGAAGCATGAAGTATGGCAGAGCCATCAGAATAGACCATGCACTCGGCTTATTCAGGCTTTTCTGGATACCGCATGACATGACCCCGGAGCACGGCGCTTATGTTGCCTGCTCTTCTGATGACCTTCTCAGGATTATTGCTTTGGAAAGTACACTTAATCAGACTATGGTGATAGCAGAAGACCTCGGCACCATAGGCGAGCATGTGAGAGATAATTTAAAAAGATTTCAGATGCTATCATGCAGGCTTTTTTATTTTGAAAGAAATTACCCTGATCCTTCCTTTCTTTCACCGGAAAAATACCCTCATACGGCGCTCTGCGCAGTAACAACACATGACCTGCCGACACTATATGGTTACTGGAAAGGGCGTGATATTGAGACAAGAAGAAGTGTCGGCAAATACCTTAACGAAGCACAATGCGAACAACAGGTCCAGGACAGGGAAAGGGATAAGAGGCTTATTCTCACTGCACTGAAATCTCAGGGCATAATTGCTGCTGATTTCCCTTCAGATCCTGATATGATCCCGGAAATGACTGCTGAACTCTGTCTCGCCATTTATAAGTATCTCGCGCTTTCACCATGCAAGCTGCTGCTTGTCAGCCTCGATGATATAATCGGCACGCTGGATCAGCAGAATATGCCGGGGACAGTCGATTCATATCCGAACTGGCTGCAAAAATCCCCTGTCACTCTTGAGGAGATAATGGCAGGCCAGAGATTTACTGATCTTGCTGAGATGTTGAAAAAATATTTTTAATGTAAAATGAAAGATATATCAATAATATCAGGAGGCATCATGGCACATCCAAAGTCCCTTGCGTTTGTACTTGCCGGAGGAAAGGGTGAGAGGCTTTTCCCGTTAACTGCATTCCGTTCCAAACCATCCGTCCCGTTTGGCGGCAGATACAGGATCGTGGATTTTGTCCTCAGCAATCTTGTGAACTCCCATATTTATTCCATCTATCTGCTCGTCCAGTACAGATCACAGTCACTCATAGAGCATGTCAGGATGCACTGGGGTTTATCTTCTGTAATGAAAGACCACTTTGTGACTGTTGTGCCCCCACAGATGCGGATGGGGCCTGAATGGTTCCAGGGCACTGCTGATGCGGTTTTCCAGAATGTCGGCCTCATACAGCAGCATGATCCAAGGCTTGTCATAATCTTCGGTGCAGATCATATCTACAGGATGGATATCCGCCAGATGATGGATTTCCATCTCTCAAATAACGCCTTTGTGACTGTTGCAGCCAGACCCGTACCGATTGAACAGGCGTCTTCGTTCGGAGTTATCGTGACTGATGATGAAAAAAGGATTGTCGGCTTTCAGGAAAAACCAAAGAAACCTACGCCGATGCCTGATGACCCCAAACGGGCTTATGTATCAATGGGGAATTATATTTTCAATAAAGATGTTCTCATGGAAGCGCTGGCAAAGGCACAGAGGAAAAAACAGCATGATTTTGGCGCTCATGTTATCCCGGACCTGGTTGAAACAGGAAAGGTATTCGCCTATGATTTCGCTACAAATGTCATTGCCGGAACAATGCCTTATGAAGAAAAGGGTTACTGGCGGGATGTCGGGACAATAGCTGCAATTTTTGACGCTCACATGGACATGCTGGGGAACGAGCCTCTCTTTGAACTTGACAACAGTTCATGGCCCATTCATCCATCAGGGTATGAGGGCCCGGCTACCAAGATTCTAAGGGGTGATATAAGGAATAGCCTGATTGCCGAGGGATGCACAATTCATAAGGCAAAGATCCGAAACTCGGTAATTCGGAGTGGTGTTACAATCGAGGACGACATCAGTATTGAAGACTGCCTCATCATGGATCATGTAATACTGAAGAAAGGCTGCAGGCTGAAAAAGGTTATTGTGGATAAGTTGAATATTATCGGAGAAGGAGTAGAAATCGGGTTTGCTCCTGATAAAGACCGTTTTCGCTGCCATATAGATTCCTCAGGGATTGCTATTGTTCCGAAAAGCGGCAAATTGATTAAGGCTTCAAGATAGATATATTTCATCATAATCTTGACAATTTATCTGTTTAATAAGAAACTATAAGGGGGTTCAGAAATATTTTATTATTTCTGAAGGGAGTACAAAAAGATAGTCGGGCCGCTATCAGGTGGATAGTTACCTGGAGCGGCTTTTTTATATGATAACAATTTATCATTAGCGAACAGCATGGAGCTGCAAGATGACGAATAGACCAATTGCTTCGCACGAATGGGCGTCTATTTTTTTTGATAAAATATATAGAGGCGGCAGAGATGGAAGAAATAAAACCTTTTGAATTCAGACAATGCATTACTATTATAAAGGCCACGGGGAAAAAGGCGAAGACTCTTCGGGAATTTAAGGACAGGATAGCTGATGCATCCGATGAAAGCATATCACATCATGTATATCACTATTTTCAGAAGGAGAAGAGAATTTTAGAATATACCAATGATTTTGCTCAATGGGCTGGTGAAACTCTCAAGGAAAATATTTTGGCTGAACAACTGTCTAATGTAGATCCCTATTCCTTTAAATCTGTAAATGATCTCAGGGATGAGATAGTCGGAGTAATTGATGCATACCTGAAAACATTTTCTAAAACAAGAGCAGTCCTTTCAGGGGATGAGTTTTATTTTAACGAGGGAGTAACTCTTGTTTCTCCAGTAGGCATGCAGGTCAAGAATCTTGCGGAGTTTCTTATTGCAATAAGATATGCTGAACTCGAATCCATTTATTATCATTTTTACGAGGCAAGATTACGTCCCCCTGTGGAAGTGGATGATTTTTCGCATTGGTTCGGTGATGCACTGAATAAAACAGGACTGGCCGACAGGATAAGGTCAATCGATCCTTTTATGCACAGCCTTGAAGCAGCGAGGCAGCATATTATTGAACTTGTAGAGGATGAGCTCAAAAACGATATGGAGAAGTTTTAGGTTATGGAATTAAAGTCATATAATGTTTCACCGTTTAAACTTAAGCTTGAAGATTATATAGGTATTGCTCCCAAAATAGACCTTCTGATAATTCAGAAACTTGCAGAAAGATTTGCAGGCAGAAAATTCCTACATATCAATTCTGCAAAAAGCGGTGGCGGGGTTGCAGAGATCCTCCAGAGAATGATGATAATACTTTCGGGACTCGGGATAAACGCAAGGTGGGAAGTCATAGAAGGGAATGGTAGTTTTTTTGACATAACCAAGCGGATGCATAATGCTCTTCAGGGCAATCCGGAACAAATATCACAAGATATGTGGGAATCGTATTATGAGGTTAACAAAAGCAATGCAGAAAAAATTGACCTTAATGCAGATGCAGTTTTAATACATGACCCGCAGCCTGCTCCGTTAATCGATTTCAAAAAATCCGGACTATGGATATGGAGATGTCATATAGACATATCTAATCCGCATCTAAAGACATGGAATTCACTTGAAAAGTATGTAGAAAAATATGACGCAGCTATATTTTCAGTCTCAAAATTTGCGAAAGATATCCCTCTTGATAAGTTCATAATACCCCCTGCGATTGCCCCCCTGAGCAACAAAAACAGAGAACTTACTAAGACAGAGATAGAGAATGTACTCGCTACAATTAATATTCCGGTTGACAAACCAATTATTCTGCAGGTGTCGAGATTCGACAGATTTAAGGACCCTACAGGAGTTATTAAGGCTTACAGGCTTGTAAAGAGATACAATGATTGCATGCTTGTACTTGCCGGGAGCACTGCAACGGATGACCCTGAAGGTGAAAAGATATTCAATGAAGTGAAGGAATACGCCGGCGATGATCAGGATATTTCAGTCCTTCTGTTGCCGCCTTCCAGCCATATAGAGATAAATGCATTACAGAGGGCGGCCACAGTTGTTCTGCAAAAATCATTGAAGGAAGGGTTTGGTCTTACCGTATCAGAGGCGATGTGGAAGGGTAAGCCGGTAATAGGTGGAGCAGTAGGCGGAATTCCCCTTCAGATTATACATGGCGTTACGGGGTTTCTCGTTAATTCCGTCGAGGGGACCGCTCTGAGGATCAGGCAGATTCTGAACAACCCGGATATGGCCAGGAAAATGGGTGAAAACGGCAGGGAATATGTGAGGAGGAATTTTCTTATTACGAGGCAGATAAGAGACTACCTCTCCATGTGGTACATCATGGAGAACAAAGGGAAAAGCGTGCTGGAGCTTTAGCATGAAAATTACAATTCGTCTTATTGTTTCTCTCCTTTTTGTGGTGGCTCTGGTAGCGGTTATTTTTTCATTCTACCAGGTCCGGGCCGAAAGAATACGCCTTACATCCGAGATGGAACGACGAGCCATTATACTTGCAGAGAGTTTGCATGAAGCCGCAACGCCATTGGTACAAAGCAACTCCCTATCCAAATTATCACGCCTTGTCGAACGATTTGGAAACCGCGAAAGGCTTAAAGGAGTTGCCGTGCTCGATACCCAGGGCAATATTATGGCATTAACTCCTGACCTTAAACCTTATATACAGCAGCCTTTCCCGCGGGCTGTAAGTTCCATTACTGAAAAAAGGTCTGTAGCCGGTTTTACGGACATCGACGGCAAAAGAACATATATCTATACCCTTCCTCTTTCTGCTGAAGAGAAACTTATAGGTTCCTTAGCCCTTTTTTATGATGCCTCATACATTGATATCAGGCTTGCAGGCATATGGAAGGATAATCTTCTGCGTTTTATCACATTATCAATACTTATTGTTGTGATAACACTTCTTATCGTTAAGTGGAGCATTACGGGGCCGATAGCTCAGTTTGCAGAATGGATGAAAGAATTGCGGACAGGAAAACCCAAGATCAATCAGACAATTATGCCAGTAAGAGGTGATGTGCTTGCTCCGCTCATTTCAGAGGTAACTCAATTGGCAAAAAGTCTGGCGATAGCGAGATTGCGTGCAGAGGAAGAGGCAAGGCTGCGTGTACAGGCTGAATCCCTCTGGACAGCCAACCGTCTCAAGGAGATAATGCGTATTGAACTCAAAGGCAAAAAACTGTTTTTGATTTCAAACAGGGAACCTTATATGCATATAAAAGATGGGCGTAATATCAAATGCATTACACCTGCCGGGGGATTGGTGACAGCGCTGGATCCTGTAATGCGCATATGCGATGGCATATGGATTGCACACGGAAGCGGAGAAGCGGACAGAGAATTTACAGATGCAAATGACAAGCTTCGCGTGCCGCCTGAAGATCCTGCATATACCGTTAAGAGAGTATGGCTCACGAAAGAAGAGGAGGATGGTTACTATTATGGTTTTTCGAATGAAGGACTCTGGCCATTATGCCATATCACGCATACACGCCCAATTTTCAGACTGGATGACTGGGTTTACTACCAGAAGGTGAACGAAAAGTTTGCAGATGCACTGCTTAAAGAAATTTCAGATGAAAAGTCTCCTCTGGTCCTGATCCAGGATTACCATCTTGCATTGCTTCCTTTCTTGATAAAAGAAAAGCGTCCTGATGCAAGAGTAGCGATCTTCTGGCATATTCCATGGCCCAATCCCGAAGCCTATGGCATCTGTCCATGGCATCAGGAGATTCTGATAGGGATGCTGGGAGCTGATATTGTCGGCTTTCACATACAATTCCACTGCAATAATTATCTTGATACAGTTGACAGATTTTTGGAATCAAAGATCGATTGGGAGCGGTTCTCTATTGACCGTGGAGGTCATTCAACACTGGTAAAACCTTTTCCAATAAGTGTCAGCTTTGAAGGTATTTCAGAGAAGACTGCTGCTTTGCAGGCAAAAGCATTATTGCGAGAAAACGTCCTTAAGGAAATAGACGTTCATGCAGAATACCTGGGTGTGGGTGTCGACCGCATAGATTATACCAAAGGCATCCCTGAACGTTTCAGGGCGGTTGAAAGATTTTTGGAGAAATATCCTGAATTTGTCGGCAAGTTCACATTTATTGAACTGGGCGCACCAAGTCGTACACATATCAAACGATACAGGGAATTGACAACGGAAG
>VGWX01000039.1 GCA_016873615.1 Nitrospira sp.
TTTACGAATGGCATTCAAGAGGTCGTCGGTTCGATCCCGATCAGCTCCACCATATAAATCAAGGGGTTACGCGTATGGGTGCGACCACTTGATTGCCCAAAACGTGATAAAAACGTGACAGAATTTATACAAAACGGTAAAAATATATGCAATCATGTATAAATAAAAAAGCGGTGAAATTGATTGTTTATCAAGCGGTCATAATTCTTTTCTTAACGGTTTCAATTGGGACATGGGCTGTCTGCAGTTTCAAGAAGTAAAGACTGGTGTTTAATTCTCCCCCTATGTTGAACACAACATAACTCCCTATTACAAACACCCGTTAAGCTTCCCTGAAAAAGCACCCTTTCAAATAGTAAGGCGTAGATTTAGTCTGCACCGAGATTTAAAGCTTTCCGAAACAAGGCACGTTTCAGCAAACTATAAACATTTCCACAACACAAATTTTCAACTTTATAATTTGTAGGTCAGATGGCAAAAGATAAGCATTGCTTGCAAATTATTTTACATGATCTATAATAGAAACAAATGCCTATGTTTCTATAGGTTATATGGAGAAAAAAATGCTTTTTAGCATAAATTTTGCACTCACTCACTCACTCACTCACTCACTCACTTTTCCATTCCTTAATAGAATGCCTTGTTTTTTCAATAACCTCATCTAAATTCATGCAGGAACCTTAAATGGCGAAAATAAGGCAGAAAAGCAGCTTATCAAAAAGAGATGAACCAATGAAAGACAAGGGTAAGCCTAAACAGGGTACTAATAATAACCTGGTTGATGGACAATATTCAATTCAGGATTTGGTTGACCTTGACCAACTCCGCGCTATCTTTGAGAAATTTACCGAGTCTACCGGATTCACCATAGGGTTTTTGGATCATCCCGGCCTCAATATTCTTATTGCTACCGGATGGAAAGATATTTGCACCAAGTTTCATAGGATCTGCCCTACTTCAGTAAAAAACTGCATGAAGAGCAATAAGAATCTCCTGGAGCAATTGAAAGAACCGGGCCAACTCGTGATCGAAGAATGCGATAACGGCCTTGTCGATTGTGCAACACCTATCATCATCAAAGGAAAACATATCGCAAGCCTTGCTACCGGACAGCTTTTGCTGAAGAAACCGGATATTGAGCGTTTTAAAAGGCAGGCCCGTGAGTGCCAATTCGATGAGAAGAAATACCTTAAGGCACTGAAAGAAATCCCTGTGGTATCCGAAGAGAAACTGAAAAGCATTACATCTTTTCTGGGAGATCTATCTACAATCATTTCAGATATGGGATACACCAATCTAACATTAAAATATGAAGCTGTGCTATTAGATAAAGAGATCACCGAGCGCAAGAAAGCTGAAGATGAATTAAATCGCAAGGTTGAATTTGAGAAGCTCATCATGAAAATATCAACACAATTCATTCATCTGCAATCGGATATGATAGATGCTGAAATTAATAATGCATTACAAATAATTGGAACCTTTGCGAATGTAGATCGAAGTTATATCTTCCTATTCTCAAAGGAAGGACAGTTCATGGACAATTTATACGAATGGAGCGCCGAAGGGATAGAACCCCAAATCGACAATCTGCAAGGATTGTCTGCCGAGAATTTAAAGTGGTGGGTAGACAAACTCGATCGGTTTGAGAATATTCATATCCCCCGTGTTGCTGAACTTCCCTCTGAGGCAAGTGCCGAAAAAGAGATACTGCAGGCGCAAGACATTCAATCTCTTATCATTGTTCCGATGATTTTCAGTGGTTGCCTGATTGGTTTTCTCGGATTCGATTCAGTGCGTACGGAAAAAACATGGGATGAAGAAGATATCACCTTACTCCGAATAGTCGGAGAAATTATTACGAATGCTTTAATGCACAAACAAGCAGAAAAATCTTTACAAAAAACTAAAGAGAAATACTTAGACCTATTTGAAAACGCCAATGATATGATTTTTACAAGCGACCTTAACGGCAATTTTACTTCAGTAAATAAAACAGCATGTACAATTTTAGGCTATAACAGAGAGGAAATGATTGGTAAGAATATCAGGGATATACTGACCCCGGAAAGCTTTAAAACTGCCTATGAGTTTCTTCAGAAAGCAGTTATGCTAAAGTCGGATTTAACAGAATTGCAGCCTTGGGCATTAGAAGTGGTTAGGAAGGCAGGATATAAACTATCAGTAGAGGTCAAAACCAGACTCATTTGGGAGAATGATCAGATAATTGGAGTCCATGGTATTGCAAGAGATGTCACTGATCGCAAGAGGATAGAGGAGAATCTCAGGGAAAGCGAGAGGAGATATAAAGAATTAGCTAATTTGTTACCACAAATAGTTTTTGAGATTGACAACAATGGCAAGTTTACTTTTGTAAATCGTAATGCATTTGATTTTTATGGGTACACAGAGGATGATTTTTTAAAAGGTGCATATGCATTGGATATGTTTATTCCTGAAGACAGAGAAAGAGTGCAGAAGAACATTCAGAAGAGATTAAGAGGTGAGAAGCTTGGCGGTGTTGAATACACGGCATTACGGAAAGATGGCACAAACATTCCGGTGCTCATATTTGCAAGTCCTATTATGCGTAATAATATCCCCATAGGTCTCAGGGGGATTGTTATCGACATTACTGAACGCAAACAAACTGAGAAGGCATTGAAATTAAACGAATCCCGTATGGCGACGCTTCTTGAACTCAGCCGCATGACAAACCAGCCTGATCAGGAACTAACAGACTTTGCCCTTGAAAAAGCCATAGAACTGACACAAAGCACTATAGGCTATCTTGCATTTATGAATGAAGACGAATCGGTGTTGACCATGTATTCATGGTCAAGGCAGGCCATGCAGGAATGCATGATTACAGAGAAGCCCCTTGAGTATCCGGTAAAGAACACAGGTCTTTGGGGCGAAGCAGTTCGTCAGCGAAAACCTGTTATCACAAATGAGTATCAAGCCCTCAACCCGCTCAAAAAGGGGTATCCCGAAGGCCATGTGCATGTTAATCGGCATATGAATATACCACTTCTTGACGGTAAGAAGATTGTATTGGTGGCAGGTGTGGGGAACAAGGAAGGTGCATACGAAGAATCAGACATACAACAACTAACCATCCTGATGGATGGAATGTGGAAAATCATAAAACAAAATCGTGCAGATAAGGCATTAAGGGAGTCTGAAGAGAAGTATCACAGTGTCATGGACGATGCAGGCGATATGATACTTCTTGCCGATCTGAACGGCAAGATCCTCGAGGGCAATAAAAAAGCCCGGGAAATTCTTGGTTATACAAAAGAAGAACTTGCTGCCATGCATTATTCAATGATTCATCCGCCGGAAGTACTTGAGCAAACATCCGCCGCCTTTGATGAAATTATTCTTACAGGTCATGTCGATTTTAGGGATGGTTTGATTTTGAGAAAAGACGGAAGAACTGTCCCTGTAGACATCAAAGGTAGTCTCATAGCATATTCCGACAGTCTCATGGTCCAGTGGATTTATAGTGATATGACAGAACGGAAACGAATGGAGACAGATCTTCGCGAGAGTGAACAGTTTGTAAGAGCAGTGATTGATCTTGTACCGCACTTTATTTTCGTCAAGGATGAGCAAAGCCGCTTTCTGCTTGCAAATAACGCAGTTGCAGAAGCATATGGCACGACAACGCATGATATTGTTGGAAAATCGGATTCTGATTTTTCCGCTACACCTGAAGAAGCAGAACATTTCCACAAGGATGACATGGCGGTAATGCTTGGCGGGACCCCTAAGATAATTCCCGAGGAGACCATTACCGATTCGGAGGGCAACCGGCGATATTTGAGGACTATCAAGATTCCTTTTAGATTTGGGGCTGAGGGGATACCATGTATTTTAGGTGTTGCCGTCGATATCACCGAACATAAGAAAGCCGAGGAAGCATTACACATATCTGAGGAAAAATATCGCCTCGTTGTTGATAATGCAAGTGACGCAATCTTCATTGCTCAGGATGAACTGCTGAAGTTCCCAAACCATCAAATATCTCTTCTTACAGGGTATACCCATGAGGAATTGATCAGGATGCCGTTCAAAAACTTCATTCATCCTGAAGATAGGAGTATGGTATTAGAAAGGTATAGAAGAAGACTGCGGGGAGAGGATGTTCCCTCTGTGTACTCTTTCAGAATCATTAATAAAACAAGAGAAATAATATGGGTTGAAATCAGCGCAGTGCTTTTGACTTGGGAAGGAAGGCCGGCTACATTGAATTTCCTGAGGGATATAACTGTACAGAAAAAGCTTGAGGAACAACTGCTTCAGTCACAGAAGATGGAGGCTGTCGGGCAGCTCGCAGGTGGGGTAGCCCATGATTTTAACAATCTTCTAACAGCTATCATAGGCTACGGACACCTCATAAAGGATCAAGCAAGCAAAGATGAGCTCATAAGTGCTTATGTAAGCCAGGTCTTGAACGCAGCAGAGAGGGCTGCTGTTTTAACGAATGACCTGCTGACTTTCGGCAGGAAAAAGATTGTAAATCTTCAAGCAGTGGATCTGAATACCATAATCAAGAATGTGGAGAGTCTTTTATTACGGGTTATTGGCGAAGATATTGAGTTCTCTGCTGATCCGACAGATACAGATTTAACTATCCTGGCTGACAGCAGCCAAATAGACCAGATACTCATGAACCTTGCCACCAATGCACAGGATGCCATGCCCAAAGGAGGGAGCCTGCTGATAAAAACAGGTCGTGTAGAAATAAATGGTGATTATGTCAGAGTTCACGGCTACGGTAAATCCGGCACTTATGCTCTTCTTTCTGTTGAGGATACCGGCATTGGCATAGATGAGAAGATAAGGGACAAGATATTTGAACCCTTCTTTACAACAAAAGAAGTTGGCAAAGGAACAGGGCTTGGACTTGCAATGGTGTATGGCATCGTCAAACAGCATAACGGCTATATCAATGTGTACAGTGAACTTGGCAAAGGGACAACGTTCAAGATATTGTTTCCGCTTATATCATCAAAGGCAAGCTCCTTAAAAGTTGAGAGCTTACAGAAGGCAAAAGGGGGTATTGAAACCATACTTATAGGAGAAGATGATCAACAGGTGAGAAATCTCCTAAAAGAGGTGTTGTCACATGCAGGGTATAACATTATAGAAGCAATTGACGGCGAAGACGCGGTTAAGGTATTTCATGAAAACGGGGATAAGATTGATCTCCTTATTTTTGACGCTATCATGCCGAAGAAAAACGGGAAAGAAGCATATGAAGAAATCCGTAAAGTTGAGCCTGATATCAAGATTATTTTTGTCAGTGGGTATAGTTTGGATATTATGCATAAAAAAGGAATCCTGGAAGCCGGACTGCACTTTATCTCAAAACCTGTTTCACCGGATGAACTCTTAATAAAGGTGAGAGATATTTTAGATAATTCAACACGCTCTGCTATTTAATATTTACAAAAGTACTCTACAGAAAACACTTTTTCCCCAAAGTACTGACTTGACAGGGGATTCAATGACATTTCAGAGATTTTAGGATTATCTCTTTGTGGCTGCAGTCCGCGTTTATCAATTACTTCCGGGTGTGTTTATAACAGGAAGCACTTTCCCCTGTTTATTTCGATACGACATATTGCAGACCATAGAGGCTATGCACCCATTCAATTCATGCTACTTTCTATTTCCCGTGTAGCACATCCATCCACCGTATAGCTTCGGAATCGCTGACCTTTCCGAGATACACTTGTGTGGTCTTCAGATCCTGGTGTCGCAAGATGACTTTTGAAATAATCTCAAGAGGAACACCATTCCTACTGGCGTATGTGGCAGAATGTCTCCGAAGATCATGGGGCGATATCTTGACATTGAGCTTCTGTCCAAGCGTAGTTACAAGATTTCGAGCTGTTGTATAGCAGATACCAAAAACCTTGTCGTCCGGAGAAAGATTCTTGGTTGCAATATAGTCAGCTAAACGGTTAGCTATATGCTCAGGCATAAAAGCCACCTCAACCTCTCTACCTGATTTCGGCTCCTGAAGCATAAGTTTGCGATGGGAGACATCAGATACCTTGAGATGAAGTACTTCCCCGATCCGTAGACCACAGCGAGCCTGAAGTTCCAGAATTAATCGGTCCCGAATATTCTTGGAGTTGAAGATAATTTCATCGACGGTTTCTTTATCCAATATCTTTCGGGGCCTCTGCTGAATGTTCTTGAAAGATTTAAATAACTGAGGCACGCAGCATGGGTTCTTGATGTTCATCTCGAAGGTGTCGATGACAAAATTAAAGAGAGCTCTCAGTTGAGCATATCTGAGCCGACGGGTGGCCTTGGCTAAACCCTCCGTAAAGGCTTCAGGGAATCGGCATAATTCCTCTGCCTTGATAGATTCAATCTCACGATCATTAAATTCGCCTTGGAATCGCTCCAAAAGCTTCTTATATCCCTCCTGGGTCCTCTTTTTTAGGGATGTTCTTTGATGATTCTTAAAATGTTCTATGGCTTTTTGTATAGTCATGATTTCCTCCAGAAAGTTTTTAGGGATTTGTAATACTATCTATGGTCTGCCTATCAAATTATCCGCTATAATGCTCCTAAGAGCAATTACTGGAGTTTGATTGATGGCGGGGGGGGCGGGTTTAAGTCAATTTCTAAGCGAACTGTTTGGGATCAATTGCTTCCTGATATAAACACCCTCGGGAGTAATTGATCAACGCGGATGTCAGCCACAAACAAGCAGAACCGCAACGGCTCGTGCAGCACTCATTACCAAAGGAAACATAGCGGATGAGAACATTTGTTTCCCTTCGAAGCAAGCAATACAGATTATGATTAGTTGAACTTATGCAGCTCTTTTTACTTTGACTTGTAGAGTCACGCGTTCATGAGTCTGGAGGAGTTTTATGATTTCAAGGATATTTTCAGCACGTGGATTGCCACGGGGCCCTAACATCCGATGAACGCTCTTGCTTGATTTTTTGAGTTTGTTGGCCAGTCCCTCAAATGTAATCGTCGCATTTATGTAATCACGCAGAATTGATTTCCCTGCATTAAGGTCCCCACCAATTAGTTCATTCACCGCCTCTGTCAGCATGTGTCTGCGAAATTCAGCATCACTCTCAGCACGCTGTAAAATTGTTTTGCGAAATTGTTTTGTAATCGGCATAAGCCCTCCTTAATTGCTTATTTTTTCTTTTTCTTATCTGTCTTATATTGCGCCCAGAGTGACTGAGCTTTTCTAATGTCTCCGCGTTGGGTTTTCTTCGAGCCTCCTCCAAGCAAAATAACCAACGCATTTCCCTCCCGCCCAAAATAAATCCTGTATCCAGGGCCAAAATCAATTCTGTATTCCGAAACTCCCTGCCCTGCTGATTTCACATTTGAGAAATTGCCTTGTTCCAATCGGTATAACGCAGTTGTAACCTTAGCTGCGGCCTGAGCGTCAAGGCCATTGAACCACTTTTCAAAAACAGAGACGCCATTTTGCAGATACTCGACTACTTTGATATTAGCCACGCATTTATAGTAACATAAAAGTTACTATAGGTCAATTTTTTTATTAAAATTAATCCTTCCTGAAACATTGCCTCTATGTGTATTTTGCATATTTGGAATGGCAATCTTCTATATTTGAGCTATACGATTTCGATGACTTGTTATGCGCATATTAACTCAGGCAAGAGGCTGGGTACCTTTAAGCTAAGTTGACTGATTCCATGCATCACTTTTACCTGCCAAAGTTGCCCCCATAACCAAGTAATTTTTTTACACACAAGAGCCAAAAACATGTATTATGTAAGTAATCTTAATTCCTGGTGGAGGAATATGGAATTATACTCCGGCATCACTCGACAGGAAGAAATCAGATTCAGTAACAGATATTTCTTAAGCTTCAGAATCTTGCCTTTTTATTTCATCACAATTTTTCTTTTGTATATCCTTTATCCTTCCTTAATTGCAAGAAAACTGTGTTCAGGAAAAAGATAAGGCGTGGGAATTAATAAGTTTGAGGCTTGAGACGATTAGGTTGAGTTAATTTTTTTCAGCAGATTCAATGTATAAATTAATGGAGAAGCAACCTTTAAGTCATGTGTGTTTAAGCAGAATTCTCTAAACAATTCACATATATAATAGATTGGATAGTCAATAAAGGACATAAAGGAGAAATTTTTATGAAATTACTTATTGGCAACCCGAAGTCAATAGTAAAGTCTGACCAGAGAACCATTTCTTATCTTGTCAAAATCGTTTCCGGCCTTCTTGCTTTTTGCAGCTTCACTTTTTTGCTTGCTGCTCAATCTCCAACAGTCCTTGCTCAACAACATCAAGAGTCAAACAAGATCGAGTCATTGCCAAGTTTAGAGAAGATAGAATCAATATTGGAAGTATCGTCAGGATCATACCTTGATGAGATAGGAATTCGGAATTTTACTCAAAATAACATAGACGTTGATATAAAGGAATATATCGATGACGAGCTTTGCCGGATGAAAACGACACAATTGAAACCATCTGAAAAAACAACTTTTTTCCCAGCAGGATGGGAAGAACAGCAACTGGCAGATCACAGAAAAACATATGTCATTCCAAGAACGGATAAAACGGGGCTGCACAAATATCGTATCGTCGTCTCCAGCAAAGGCAATAATATTACTGTGGAGAAATCTATGGAGTTTTTGGTTAAGGAGAGGGTTCTTAATGTTGCCCGGGTAAGACAGGAGGGATATCTGTGGTGCTGGGCCGCCTCGGGGGCGGCGATACTCAACTATTTGGGTAGAGCTGTCTATCCATGCGATCTTGTAAATTTGTTTCTGCTTGCGCGCGACGAGTCGAAAGTGAATTGCTGTGTTGATCGAGAGAAAAAGAAAGAATGCTTCCCTAAGGTAAGTGGAACTGGTTGGCGGATCTTTACTGGGCCAAGAACCGTCGATATCTATAGAAAACATGGGTTGTCCTATACCCATCACGACAATCCTCTCTCTCCACAAGAAATCTACGACGAAATCAATCAAAACAGGCCTTTTATGATCGGACTCGCAGTGGGCAATGATGGTCATACAAGCGTTGGCCGTGGCTACAGGCGCATTTATGATGGCTTATCGGAATCAAATCGTTATCGCACCTATGTTCACGTGATGGATCCCAAAGTCTATCCATTATATTTTCTGCAGGAGTATGAGAGCGCCATCGGTGATCGTGCACAATACGCAGGTATGGGGGGCGTCACTTGGGTTGATAGCGCTACCGATTTGAAAATGGATGTCCCCATCTTGGTTCAGTCCGGATGGTTGGAATTGCCCAAGACTGCCATTGCAGGTATTCCTTTCGAAGCTCGCATCCAAGGCCTGTCAAACGAAGATTACGTTGTCGAGTGGTTTTCGCCATCAAATAATCTAAAGTTTTTGACAGAAATTGAAATCGGGCGGTCATCAGAATGGGCAGGAGAGACCCCGGGGAACGTCTTAATTGGCGCAAGAGTTTACTCTAACAAAACGAAAACCGAGCTTGTAGCGCAGAAAGAACCTAAACAAGTTCTTATTCTTGCCAGACCCAAACCTGTTCTTTCAATTGAGGGATATGATCGTGGGCAGTCTGATATCGTCATCCCGATAGCGATAGATGATCCCAAATTTGGTTTACCGATCACAGTACTTCTTAATATTAGGACTTCAGACGGTAGAACCAATATCATTATTGATTATGAAAAAATTAATCTGCAACCCACCTGGCATGCCGTAGATGAGAATGGTAAAGACATTCCGATAGAACGTGCCGATAATATTACCGCGTATGATATGATGCAAGGAATATACAAAGCTAAGGCAAGCCCCCCTAAATTTAGCGGACAGTTTACTTTTTGGGCTACTCTTGAGGATCATGAAAATAAAGTACTGTCAACATCAAATAAGATAACCATTACTTATAGCACTAAATGTATGGTTACAATCAAAGGTCCAAGTGAAGGGGAAGCTGGCAAACAGATAGATTTCTCTGCTGAAGTAACAGCAGATGAGGCGATGAAGAAATCAATTCAACTCGAGTGGAGTATAGAAGGACAGGCTGGTTCCATAGGAAAAGGGATGAGTATCCCATATATATTTAAAGATGCTGGCACTTACAAATTAATAGTAGTGGCCTATTTAAAAGTAGGTGATAAGGAATTCAAGGTAGCAGAAGATGATCATATAATCACTGTCAGGAAAAAATCCGGCGATGAGACATTGAAAGTCACAATCAACCCTGAAAACATCAAGATTAAGGAAGATGAGTATGTTGATCTTTCAGCTTCGGTTGAACCATACAAGAACAGTGGCAAATTGAGTTTCTACTGGTCTGATTATCCGGAAGCAACAGAAAAAACTTCTTTTCGATTCCATGGCAAAGATGCAAAACAAAAACCCCCTGTCAGGGTAACTGTAAATGTCAGAGTAAAAGACGAAAAAGGGAGAGAAGGAGAGGCTATAGCAAATATAACTGTTGATGCCAAGGCAGGAGTGAAAGAAACAGGAAAGCTTTCAGATGCTCTAATTGACAGTGCTTCAAAGGACTGGAAGAGGCTCATTGAGCTTAAAGATGAAGCCAATAAACTCAAACCGCCGGACGAGGAGGCGATCAAAAAGATAAACGCCGCTCTCTTCACATTGGCCGAAGAAAGTCAGCAGTATTTGAGAGATTGCCTGAATTATTTCGTAGTACTCAAGGAAAAGGACAGGATTGCCTTTGCCGAGCTAAAGAAAGGCGTAAACGGTTCTCTGACGAGAGAGTGTCACAACAAAGAAATGTGCCCCTGTAATCCTGACATGGAGGAATGCTGGAAGAATTGCTGTGCGGAGTATGTGAACCAGAGCTACTTCAGGTGCCTGAGCGACGCAGAGATAGAAAACTCGAAGAACCAGAAGACGATTGAGAAGAAGGCTACCATCATCAAGGAGTCCCGTATCTTCAGCAATTACGCTGACTATAAGGCAGCCTTCCCTGACCGCGTTACATACACAAATTACTTCACCGACCTGGAAAAACTCAAAGGCTCGCTAAGCCTTCCTGATCCGCTCCCGGGACATCCGGTGCTTTCTTGGTCATATGGCAGTCCTTGTGGCGGAGCGGTGGGGATTGACCCAACCTCTTCCGGAGGACTCGAAGTCTCTCTTTCTCAGTTAGTGGTTGCTCCGCCTCTGAAGCCGGGCGGGAAAGTGAAGATCACGGCAACAGTAAAGGGCGGCAGGGCGCCTTACAAGTACTCATGGAGCGGTACTCCTGAAGGAAGCGGAGAATCAGTGACCTACACGTTGAAGACGACAGGAGATAACACTATCATCGTCGATGTCATTGATATGGGCAATCTTCGCGGCACGGGGAAGATAACGGTCAAGGTTGAGGGAGTCGAAGGAGAAATCAAAGGATTGGCGGGAAGCGCGGTTTTCGGGACTGTTCTGCCTATTGCTGTCTCCGTAAAGGGAATTCTCTCAGAGGACGCTGAGAAGCAAAAGCCTGCTGCCAAGCGGAAATGGAAGACATATGAGGAGTGTTTCAGTAAACCCAAACCCAGTGGCAATATGCCTTCTCCGAATTGCGAGGATAATGTCTATGATGAGAATTGCCAGCCGGTCTGTATTGCTGATATCGGGGAAAAGGGCGAACCCACTTCTTCATACAGGGTTGTATGGCAATCTGATCAGAAAGGAATTGAATTCGACCCTTCTACGAGTTACGACTTCAAAACAAAGGTGCTTTTAAGCAGGATGGGTAAGATCAAAATTTGGGCGGAGATACAGAAGGCAACCGGCGAAGGCGTATACAGCACCGTTGGAGACACCCCGCAAAAAGAGATAACCGTCGTCCCTCCCAAGTTCCGCTGGAGTTTTGTTCCGGACAAGGGCAAGGGGAAGGTCGGCGAGGAAGTAAGGGCGACTATTACTACTGAGCCGAAGATCGATCCGAAAGTGATCACTTTCAAGTGGGACTACCCTGAATCATCGAACCGCATGGAGTACGAAACCAACTCGAGCGTCATCGGGTTTGTGCCCAAAGACCCTAAGCCCATGATGCTGCTCGTGTCGCCGCAAGTGCCTTTCTACGGAGACCGCATAGGAGGAGCACTAAAGGAAGAGTATCAGGCAGGTGCATATGTCGTGATCCTATCGGAACCTCATTATCTTGGGGAGAAACCAAAGATATGGGAATGTGATACACAACTCGGCGGTAAGTGTCCAGGGCTCGTTGAGGTTAGTGATCAGCAATTCGCCGTGGGTTTCAATATTATTATTGATGCGAAAATAACTCCGGACCTTCCGAAGGAATATCTGCGCTACAAATGGACCATCCAGCCTGACGGCTTCTGCGGAATACCGGGAAGTGGGGATCAACTGACCATGAATTGTGGTTCAACAGGAAACTATACCGTTACGATTGTGATAAGTGACGATAAAGGCATACAAATTGGAACCGCCTCCAGACAGGTCAATGTAACAATTGACCAGAAAACCCTGAATGACTCAAAAAAGAAAGCTGCAGAAGCAGCAAAGGGGCAGGAAGATAAGGAAGAGGCGCAGAAAAAACTGAACCAGGCATTAGAGATGCTGCGGCAGGGTAAACTTGATGAAGCTATCAGGCTTGCAGAAGAGGCAGCGAAGCTCGACAAAAAGCTCGCCGAGCCTGTTATGAAGCAGATTTCACAGGAATGCAAAAAGCTTGGCTGGGATGGAATATATGAGAGAGAATTCAGGAAAGGCATTGGTCTGCTTGAGGCAGCAGTAAGACTAAACCCGGCTGACAAAAACGCTCAGGATAAATTGGACAAAGCGATGAAATTCGAGAAGATCTGGCCCCAGGTCGAGCAAAAGGCACAGGAGTTCAAAAATCTTATCGCCGGGAAGAAAGTGAATTCGGCATATAAAAAATACCAGGAAATACAGGATCTGCAGCAGGAGATGCCCGGACAAATCGCAAACAAGTTTTCCAGGGATCTCTTTAACCTCTGGGATGAGGCGAACAAGGAATATAATCAATTCCTGCAGGATTCTCAAAAGAAAAATCAGGAATACTTTGATGCAATGGATTGGGAAGGGCTGATAGCGCATGCACAGGAGGTTCTCAAGAGGGAACATTCGGGTGGAACAAGGAAAGACTGGGAGGCGATTCTCGACCTTGCCAAAAATCGGATTACAGAAAGGGAGCAGGCCTGGAATTACTATCTCAGCGTTAAGGAGGTATTCGAAAAAAGGAACATTAAACAGGCAACTGACATGCTCCGTGATCTGAAGGACAAGCCTCAATTCTTCATGAAGAACGATCCGAGAAGAAAGGAAATTCTTGATCTGATCGCAGCAATAGAGCAAAGCCACATAACAGCATCGGCCAAAGAATATGCAATGAATTTATTCAGAGCAGGGGAACAGCAGCTAAGGGAATATCATTACGAACAGGCCGCAGCAGCGTTCAAGAACGGGCTCAAGGCAATGAGTGATCATAAACTTACTCAAGACCCTGATTATGCGAAGTACTATAAGCTTCATGAGGAAGCCATGGCTAAAGATAAACGTATGAAAGAACTTTATCCATTCGTCCAAAGTAACGCAAATGCTACAACCTCTCTCCCTAAAGAAACAATTGAAAAGGCATTGAGCGGGGCTAAGGAGCTTATTGCCTTACAGCCTAATAACAATGATTTCCAGTATTTCAAAAACGCACTTGAACAGAAACTCAAGAACATGCAGGAAAGCATGCTCAAAGGTCAGCAGTTATGGGATGAGGGCAAATCTTTGCTTAATTCCTTGTCTGCTGGTTATGACCCGCTTGGTGCACTTGCAAAATTCAAGGAGAGTATTAAATACTTGCCGATTCCTGAGCACATAAGATATGTTCAGGATTTAGAAACAAAAATAAAGCAAAAACAGGAGACAGCCAAAAAACTCAGGATCGAAGGAGACGCGCTATTCAAACAGAACAAGATTTCAGAGGCGCTCGCAAAATATCGAGAAAGTACCAGAAACTGGCATGACGCCGATCTTGAAAAATATGTCAGAGAAATGGAAAATCGTAAGATTACAGCAGACAAGTTGTGGGAGGATGGAAGAGCTTTTTATGATCAGAACAAATGGACCGATGCCCTGACAAAGTTCAAAGAAAGTCTCACCTACTGGCCTGATCCGGTTCGCCAGGATTATGTCCGGAAGATGGAAGCTGCAAAGGCATCAGCAAAGAAGCTCAGGGATGAAGGAGAAGCTTTACAGAATCAGGGCAGACTCCAGGATGCCGTGAATAGATACAAACAAAGCGTAAAAACCTGGCCTAATCCTGCACTTGAGGAACATATTGTCAAAGTTGAGAACGAGATTATAAATATAGCTTGTGCAAAGAAGAACAGGGATGAGGGAACTGCATTGGAACAGCAGGGTCGTTTGAGAGAAGCATTAGAAAAATACAGGGAAAGTTATAACTGCAAGCCAACCCCTGAGATGGCACAGCATATAAAGAAAATTGAGATAGCAATTGCCACCCTTGGTATGCAGTATGTAAAAGGATTTGAAGGGAAATGGAACTCAAACTGGGGCGTTCTTGAATTGCGTGTTGAGGGCACAGAGGTCTACGGAAATTACACTCACGACAGCGGTAAGATTAATGCAACCCTCTCCACAGATAACAAAACCATGGCAGGTGAGTGGAAAGAAGCCCCGAGCTATAAGCCCCCTCATGACGGGGGTAAAGTAACATTCACTCTGTCACCGGATGGAGAAACCATAACAGGTAAATGGGGGTATGGCGATAACCTTAATGCGGGTGACTGGACCGGAACGCGTATCAAGGACACAACTCCACCCCCTCCTACAGACCTCTTTGGTAGCGGTAAATCATTTAAAATAACAAGAATTGATTATCCATCCCAAGTCGCATCAAATGGGCCTAAAGGGGATTTAAGAATTTACTGGAGCGGTAATCCTTCATTCCCGGTAAAAGTAGTTTATCGACCCAAATCTTGTCCATCCGGAATCGTCTGCACTACCCCATCAACTACAATAGACAGCAAACAGAATCCTCTTGTATTTCCACAGGCAATATGGTGTGGTGGAAGTGCTAAAGATATTTACTTTGATTATGAGGTAGTAATTACTGATGTCAGCGGAACCGAAACCGCTCCTTATCCGGCATCATTCACCTGCAAAGGAAGTCAGTAGCAGGTTAATTGGTATGAAAAGGGGAATTATATTTATTTCAGTTTTTTCAATTCTTGCCTTTTCTCTTGTACCTCTCTCCTGGGCAACCATGCCGATGCCTTCCAATGTAGATGTTACAGGATGTGTGACAGGCAAGGACTTCTTGCTTTTCGGGCCTCATGAAACAAAAGATTATCAGAGGTTCTATAAATACACCATCAACCCCTGCAGCAATATCCCTTTTGATTTTAAAGCATACGACAAAAAAGTCATTACAGCAAATACTGCATTAAATCTGCGCGATCATCATCTGGTTTGTCCCCGTGATGTCAAAATAGTTGGCCCCTGCGAGCCCGTTACATTCACAGGCTGTGTCGTAGATAAAACCCTGTTCGTTTTCAAAACAACCTTTGGATCAATTGCAATTAATGCAAAAGAGGCCCACGATATTTTCCGGACAGTACCCATAATTAATGATAAAGAACCATTTGATCTCTCACCATATGAGGGAGAGAAAATACAATTAACCGGGGGAAATGTGACGTCACAATATTTTGGGATTGACAGCTTCACAGTTGTTCCCAAGAGCATGAAGGTTACAGGCAAATGCAGCAAGAAGGAATCGAAACTGCTTTCACAAACAGTCTCAGGCTATTACCGTCAAAAAGCAGACGGTTACAAGAAAGAGAAAAAATGGCAGATGGCACTCGACTACCTGAACAAGGCCATTGAGAGCCACCTCTGGCATTGCATTGCCTACTGGGAAAGACATGACATTAAAATGAACCTTAACAAGATAAAAGAGGCGGTTGACGATGTTTATCTGTTTGACAAATGTGAGGAAGGCTGTGCAAACCTTGAGCAGCTTGGCGATAACCTCAGAAAGATAGGGGAGAAAGCATTGGCTTCATATGCTTACCACAAGGCCCTCGACCTCTGTTCAACCGGGGAAAAGAAAGAACAGTTGTTGGGGAAATTAAAGAGTTTGGGCTTGAAACCTTGAACCCGCGGAACAACACAAAAATAAATATGCTTCATTATTATTTAGTGATAAAATTGATAATTTTATAGAATTAGCAAAGTCTGATTTTTTCTTTCTTAAAAGCATCTTTTTATTGATTTTCATTCGAACCATTCACATCAATCCAGGATTGACCGTGAGGACTTTAACTTGAACTCCTGTTATCGCTTAGTAGTGGCTGACATCCGCAATCTCTGATTCAATCGATGAGCGTTTGCTTCAGTTATGCTGTCTATTTATATCGTTCTGAAAGTAACGCCTTCGTAAAGTTTATGACAGGTTATCAGGCTATTAAAAACGCTGTTTAGGTTTGTGGTAGGTTCATGGCACTTTTTTCAAGTAAAATAGTTACATTAAATCAATAGACTACAAGGGTTGTCGAAGGTTCAAATCCTTTCGCCCCGACTATCTATCCTATTGATTTTAAATGATTCCGAAAGCTAAAACCCCCTGTTTTTGGTTGCATGGCGGTTGCAGGAGAGTTAAAACGGGAAGTTAAAAAGGATAGTTATGCCATAGCTCACTCAAGAATTTTCTGGGTCTTTTGGTAACTCCCCCTTCCCTCATCAATGTCCGACCTTGCTTTCCTTGTTCTTTATCTTCAATTCCCAGGGATACTTTGAGGCATGCTCCTTGGTGTTGAACTTCACCTCTACTTCTTCATACAGCTTGCCTGTGGCTGACTTCAGCCTTACCCAACAATAGCTGCTCATATCCACATTCCGGGATGTATTGATGTCAAAGTACAGAACTGCATTGTTATTTGCATTCAGGGTAACGGCTTTCGCAGGGATGTTCCCGATGATGTTGTCACTGCAACCCGTCACCTCGACAATATAACCTGTTCTCACTTCGCCGGCATTCGTGACCGTCACCTTCAAATACCCATCTTTCGACATGGAGGTAAAGGGATTATCATTATCAAACTTCGCGAAGACTGTGCCTACAGAATCGCTTTGAACGAGTTGTATCTGGCTGGCACGAAGACTGACCGAGACAAGAGAGTTGTTGATATCTTTGATCTTATACTGGAGCGTCCAGGGCGTCAAGGAATCGAAAGTCATGGAATTTTTGAACGGCTTCTTCGAACTAACAAGATATTTTGCGTCGGCGTCCTGATTATATACCAGTCTCTGCAGATCCTCCTGATGCATATGAAATAACTGATTGGCGAGGCATTCTCCGGCCTTTGTCTTGTCGGCAGAGCCAGCCTCTTTCCTGAATGCGCTGAACGCGGCCCCCACCTTGTTGCACTCGCTGCCTTCTCCTGAAACCATCTCCCTCGGCACAAGGAGCATATTGTGAGAGTAATCCCTCACCATCTGACTCGTTTCAGGGGAGGACGCTATATAGAGAATGTAGTTGGAAAGGTCGGGCGCGGCAGCAAAGGGCTGAAAATCGCCAAGGAGCTCTGCTTTGGCGGCAAGCGCGTTTTCCGATTCCGCATCACTGGTATGTGAAACCGGAGCTCCGGGAGTGAGCTCCAGATTAACTATCTTTGGCGCTCCAGTTTGCTGTGGAATTGAGAATTTCAGATTAACTTTATAGGCCTGACTGTTTGCACCTATTTCATATCCATGGAAATAAACAGTGCCCAGTTCCATACAGTGGGCGATCGAGAAGGATTTTCTCATTGTGGACTGGACACCCAGGACCTCTTCCCCGCGCCACGGCGCTGTTGGATCAAAATTACGGTTCAAAAGCTTATCGGGGTCGCGGTTGCTGCAGAAGCCCTGCGAGTCTTCGATCCTAACATCCCCCTGGGTTATCCAGCCGCAGGTGGGGTTGCTGGCGCTTGCCCCGTCTACGCAGGCCTGGACGCCGGGCAGCTTGTTGGGGATCTTTCTAACCTCTTCATATGGGGCATAAGCAACAGTGTGCAGATAGCGCAACGGGTAGGTGAGTATCGGCGCCTCCTTTGAAATTACAAGTTCCAGAGTGTTTTCCAGCGATGTTGTTTCTTCCCCTTTTTTGAATCCTTTGACTGAAGTTGCGTAAATCTCAGTCTCGAGGCCGTAACTCACCGGCACAGTAACATAAGTTGTTTCTTGATTATCCTCACAAATCCTGTCGGTAAATTTAACACACTCATCGACTTTGGACATCCCCACCAGACCGGAGGCCCGTGCGTCCGGCACTGACATGCAGACCGCTGCTGTGAGCAGGATCAGCGTGCACACGAAATGCTTAACCAATAACCTGTCTTGAGATGAATTCGTTCTCATCCTTTTTCCCCTCCTTTTAAAGACTTACTAAGGTGTGCAAAATTGAATAGAACCATTCAGAAAATTTCCCCTCCCCCTCCAAGGAATTGATAAGAATTTGCTTTTTATAGCATATTTTAGATGCTATCACAAAATGTTCAAAACCTCAATCAATCATTATCAAAATTTCTTTTATGGCATACAGATAGCATTGATAAGACTTCACTTGTGATATATACTCAAAACCAGCCTTTTATTAACTTGCATAGCGGTTGCATGGCGAAAACAAAAGCCTGTATAATATTTAAAAATCAAGAGGTTGGGAATAAGGGAGGATTTTCAAATACTCTCGCCCTTTGTTCGTTAAAGATGTTTCATGATTTTATAAATAATGCTTCTTCGAGAGAACTTTGTAATAAGTATATAGGGGGTAGAAATAAGAAAAAAGAGGTTCGTACCCCCCCTCGACTAGGAAAAGAATTCTTTTTTTCTACTATGCCTATGAGTTTGTGATTTGACCTGATGCCAGCTGTTTGCCATGCGATATTTCTATGTAGCAAAATCGTAGCAGAATATGCAGAAACCAAGGAAATAGACAGAAAATACAGGAATGAACAGAATCCGAAAACCTTCTTAGAATCAAATAGGTATTGAAATATCCAGATCAGAAGCCACTTTGCAATTTGCCCCCCAACGAATTCCTATACCTGGTGTCGCAGGTTCAATTCCTGTAGGGGATAGCATACTTTAATCAAATCCTCTGATAATTGTCGTAATACCTAACTATACTTTTCATTGCGAGCACCTGAAAGGTGCATGGCCAGTGAAGACTGACGCACTATTAAAAAGAAAAAACGGCAATGGTAATGGACAATGATAACTTGAAGTTATGAAAGCAAGAATAATTTTCTTGGTATAGAGTCGTTTTTTCTCTAGACAGTGCCCTCTATATGGGTACACATAAATGTTCTCAAGGGTTATAAAGTTTTATCGAATTCTTCATCAAATTCACATGTAGCATATTCGTTATTAACAATGACAAATACTTCATCGTAAAACTACGCCAATCCTCGACTCAACCATAACCTTGCCCAAGTCCTCACCTTTTAAAACATCAGCTTAGGCATTATGTTATCAAACGAATCCAAAGGCTGTTTATAGACATCCCACATGAAATATTGAAGTTAATTTTCAATTTTCGAAGGTTTCTTAACCTGTTCCATCAGATCATTATTCCATTCACCTTCTACCTTTACATGCGCAATGGCACCAAACAGAAAAGCCTCAATTAAATTATGATTAAGATAAACATATGTACCGGGTTGTCTGAATGTATAAATCATTGCGATTGCGCTACCACCTGGGACAAACCAAGTTTCCTGATTTGATAATCATATAGAGGGCACCTCCCGAGCATATCGTTTTACGGTATGCTCATGGTTAAGAGAGAAATCTAAACCATAGGAGGTGCCGTATGAGATTGTACATGGGAATTGACCCGCATTCAAGTAATTCGTATGTTGGGATTATCGATGAGGATGGAAAGAGAATATGGAAAAAGAAGTTAAGGAATGAGCCAGATCTGATCTCAGCGAGTCTCAGGCCGTTCAGGGAGGATATTGCAGGGATAGTTGTAGAGTCTACTTATAACTGGTACTGGTTGGTAGATCTTTTAATTGAAGAAGGCCACCGGGAACATCTCGCTAATCCTTCACGAGTCCAACAGTATTCTGGACTAAAACATAGCGATGACGAACACGATGCGTTCTGGCTTGCGGAAATGTTGAGGTTGAATATTCTGCCGGAGGGCTATATCTATCCGAAAGCGCATAGACCTTTACGAGACCTTTTGAGGAAGCGAGGGCATCTGGTAAGGCTGAGGACATCGCTTATCAGAAGCCTGCAGAACATTCTTGCCAGGAACTTGGGTACTAAGATGAACTCAAATCATATAAAAGCACTGACTAAGGATCATGTTACGCCACTGTTGGCGGGCAATGATGACCTGTCACTTGCCGGTAAGGTTAGTAAGGATGCGATTGACTCACTCAGTAGGCAGATCAGAGCAATCGAAGTGGTTGTAGAAAAGAAAATAGATATTAGAAAGCCCTATGATCTTCTTATGGGTATGCCAGGAGTTGGAAGAGTCCTGGCATTAACAATTATGATGGAGACGGGACCGATAGACAGGTTTCCGGCGGTTGGCAACTATGTGTCGTACTGCAGGAAAGTACCTTCTGCGAGATTCAGTAATGATAAGAAGAAAGGAATAGGCAATAGGAAGAACGGCAACAAGCATCTGGCATGGGCATATTCAGAGGCGGCAGAGCTTGCGCGACGATTTGACTCTAAAGCGAGAACCTATTATGACCGGAAGCGGAGAAGAACAAATGAACCGATCGCATATAATGCACTTGCGCATAAGCTGGCAAGAGCTGCCTATTACATTATGAAGGATTGTATTCCGTACATGCCGGGAAAGGCGTTTCCATAATATCCCGGGTGATGTAGTGAACCTGGTCAGCCACTGGCATAAACCATCTGCTTGATTGGAAACTGCAGCGCCCGGCTACATAAGGGTTGTTGACGTCTTTGCTGCCTGGTCCGGGAGCCATTGAAGGACTGGAGATACAGCCATATAAATTGCAAGCAACCAAGTGGACTCGGGACAGAGCCGAAGGTTTTCTGGTCCGCGTTACAAAGCGGAAAGGGCTCGCTGCGGGGAGTAATCTCTGTGCGTAGTCTTAAACCTGATGGGTGTTGCTGGAGCATCGTTGAATTTACCACCTATCCATACAAGGTCTCCATGACCTCCGATAAGATGAGGTCGTGTATCTCTGTTTGCCTGAGAATGAATAAAAAGCACTCGCTCACCACCCTTTGCTTTCAATGCATTTTCACCCGTTGAAGCACCCAAAGCACCATTAAAGACAATATGAGTTGGTATGAGAGTTTTCATTACTTTAAGCATATCTTCCATTCCTTCTATCGGAGAATTGTATCTTTTGTATTTGCCATCCTTATCTTTAGGAATATAAAAATCCTGTTCTCCTATTTATTAGAATTGGTTGATCAAAATAGAAGGGGGCTTGAAAAAGCCCCCTTTTTTAACGAAGAAAGTACCATATGAAATGAACCAATGAGTCTAGATCCCTTCCAATTGGAATATCCTGAGAGAAAGTATTTATGTCGCTGAATTGCATTTGTAAGTCTCACCTATCTATAAATCCCTATGGTGTTGACTTGATGAAATATTCAACGCCATTGCAGAACCCTTGAAATTGTCTGATAGTGGCTGAAAGAGAGACACAACACTCCTCCATACTCAGACACCTATTGTATTTCTCTTGGCAAGCACTCTTTCAAATAAAATTGTTCATTTAATTAGTCACTGAGATTTACAGATTTCCGATTGACAGAAACGTTTTAAAGAGTAAAGATAGCATCACCATAACAAATATCTTTGTTGACAAAGATGCATCCTGAATGGCATTTTAAACAGAAATCATTTCTATGGATATTCGGACAAAATATTTATATCCAAGAGAAAATCTGTTGTTCACCGGACAGGTATAAAGGATATATACGATATGTGCAAATACTGTGGAAACTCGGGATTGTGTTACACAGCCGTAGGCTATAGTGCCTATTTCATCATTTCCCGGGTAAAAAGGATTCTTTCCCGGCTAAGGAGTAAAAAGGAACGAGCGCAAGCCGCATGTCATTAAGAATGATAAAACAGTTAAATATATACGTAATCGCACTTTTCTTCATGTTATCGATTCTTACTTCTCCGATGCATCATCATGAGGATTCTCTTTTTCATAAGGATTGTCCACTCTGCGTCTTCGGCATGCACAATACCAGCGCTATTCTTCAGGATATATTTGATTTTAGCCTCTATCCTTGTCCAACTGAACTCACCTCTATAGCGAATGATTATTGTATCTCCTTTGATGACTTAGCGCCTTTTTTAAGTCGTGCCCCTCCCGCCTAAAGCCGCTTCTCAAATCATATAAGACTCCAGATAGTGATAAACGGACCCATGGCCGTATTCTGCCATTATGTCCGGATGCAATCTTTTTATTAACTGAACAAAAGCATTCATAAGGTTTTTCTGAAGGAGGGAAACATGAAGATATTATTGTTTTTGCTCATGACAATTCTGGCATTATGCCCAACCGTATCCGCCGAAACACTTGAAGAAAGGGTAAAAAATTTAGAAAACGCGTTAAACAGGCAGGAACAGATCATACGGGAGCAGCAGAAGAAAATCGAGCAACTCAGTGGACAAAAAGAGCAGATACAGACAGAGGTCATTCAGACTACTGGTGTAGACTCCAGGGAGAAAGAAAGGTCAGCTGTTCGGGACTATCGTCTTGATGACAGGTCAAAGGCCATTGCCATGCAATCAGCTTCTCCCATATCCCCTTATCAGATTACGGAGAAACAAACACCATCTCTGTTAAACCCTTCGATAAGCTTAATTTTCGATTCTCTCTACTACCAAACAAATTTATCTGAAGAAGAGCTGGAAGAGAGGGAAATTCCGGGATACGTCGCACTCCATGAGCACGGCGAGGGTTCACATAGCCATGGTCATGGCACATTTGAAAAGGGGTTCAATCTGAGAAGCGCTGAACTGACCATATTTGCTCCTGTTGATCCCTATTTCAACCTCTACGCCACAATTCCATTCACTGAGGATGGGTCGGAAGTGGAGGAAGCATATTTTGTTACAACTTCACTCCCGGCAGGCCTCCAGATAAAAGGGGGTAAATTCAAAAGCGGATTCGGAAGATTTAATGCCTTCCATCCCCATGCCTGGGACTTTGTTGATGCACCGTTGCCGTATACGGCATTTCTCGGAGGGGAAGGACTCATAGAAAAAGGGATTCAATTCACCTATCTCCCACCTCTCCCTGTCTATACGCTTTTGGGGTTTGAGATACTCCAGGGGGAAAATGAGGTGCTCTATGGAGAAGAAGCGAAATCCGGTCCGCATGCGTATACAGGATTTGCAAAGATGTCTTTGGATTTCGGTGAATATAATACAATTCTTTGGGGTATATCGGTTACAGGAGGCGAGACAAAAACAGAATCCATTGAGCATGAAACAGAGTTCAGCGGTAATTCTGTTCTCTACGGCGCAGAACTTACTTATAAATGGAAGCCCTCAAAAGACAGGAGTCTTATCCTGCAGAGTGAATATCTGCTCAGACACCAGACAGGGGATTTTGAATACCTTGAAGACTCCACCGTCGATTCTCTCAAAAGAACGCAGGACGGATTATATCTGCAGGGCCTCTATCAGATCGATAGGTGGAGGATCGGTGCGAGATACGATGTCCTGAGTATTTTCAAAGATACGTACAAGTTAGCCGGCGAAGAGGAAGATTTTGGCGATAACCCCTACAGACTAACGGGCAGTCTTGAATTCAATCCTACGGAATTTTCGCGCCTCAGGCTCCAGTATACATATGACAAATCTGCAGGTAATGGAAAGGAAAACAACGAGATATTCCTCCAACTGATCCTGGGTATTGGCGCTCACGGTGCCCATAGTTTTTAAGGGGGGTTTAATGATTAAAAAAATAGCTCTCTGTATTGTTTTTGTCTTTATGTTCATGGGAACCGCTTTTGGAGAATTACGGGTCGTTGTAACCCTTCCATGGATTGGAAGCCTTGTCAACGAAATTGGCAAGTACCGGGTCCATCTCGACGTCATTGTCAAGGCAACTCAGGACCCTCATTTTGTTGAAGCAAAGCCGAGCATGATCCTTGCGGTAAGAAAAGCAGACGTTTTGATGTACAACGGGCTGGATCTGGAGATAGGATATCTTCCCGTACTGATTGAGTCTTCAAGAAACCAGAAAATACAATCCGGGATGGCGGGCAATGTGGACTGTTCCCGTTATGTTAAAGTCATTGACCATCCTGATAAAGTTGACAGGAGCATGGGAGATGTACATCCTTTTGGCAACCCACATTATCATTTTTCCCCGAAGAATATCGAACGGGTGGCTGCGGGTATCACCGAAGTGCTCTCACGATTGGATACCGGCAACGCGGATTTCTTCAGGAAAAACATGGCTGTTTTCTCTTCCAAACTGCACGGGAAAGAATCGGCATGGAAGGCAAAACATTTTCACGGCAAAAAGGTCATTGCATATCATAAGCTTTTCGAGTATCTTGCGGCAGATTTTGGTCTCACCATATCGGGATATGTGGAACCAAAACCCGGGATTCCGCCTTCTGTAGCATATATCGGCAGACTCATAGAGAAAATGAAAGAAGAACGAATCCATACCGTTATAACCACATCTCTCTATCCACGGAAAGAAGTCGACTTCATTGCAGACAAGACAGGTGCGCGAGTTATTGTTCTGCCGCATGATGTCGGATCCATGCCTGAAATTGTCGACTGGTTCACTCTCATGGATACCGTTCTTACAAGATTGCAATAGGAGGAAAGGGGATGGATGCCCTGAGCATATTGATATATCCCTTTATCGCTTGTGTCCTTCTGGTGCTCATTCACGCGTACTTCGGGATTCACATCCTGCAGCGTGGGATCATCTTTGTTGACCTTGCGCTGGCACAGTTTATTGGACTGGGGATCGCCGTATCATTCTTATTCCATGGTGTGTTGCTGGACACATTCTGGTTTTCCCTCATTTTTGCTTTTATAGGGGCATCTGTCCTCTCCTTCTCCAAATACATCGCGAAGATCGTATATATAGAGGCTTTTATCGGTGTCATGTATGTTTTTTCGCTTGCATTTTCAATACTGATTCTTGACAGGACACCTCATGGACTCGAAGAATTCAAGACTATCCTGAACGGCAATATCATATGGGTCAGTTCAAAAGATGTGCTTCATCTATCTCTGCTCTATGGAGCAATCGGACTCTTACATATTCTATTCAGGAAAAATTTCTTTTCCCTCTCGCGTGACGGGCAGGGCAATCTATTCTGGGAATTCCTTTTTTTCCTTAGTTTTGCTCTTGTGCTGGTGAGCTCCGTAAAAATAGCAGGGATACTTCAGGTGTTTGTTTTTTTGATTCTGCCTGCATTGATGGGCAAACTCCTTGCAGAGAAAACAGTGAATGTGCTTATCATCGGATGGATAATCGGTTTGGCCGCAGCTCTTTCGGGTATCACGGTATCTTATCTCTTCGACCTGCCCACATCACCTGTTATTATCTCATCGCTGTGCATACCCTTCGGCTTTCTGCTGTTCATGCGACTCCTTATGTACAAGAAAAAAAGCATATGAGCAAATGATATTATTTGCTGTCTAAGCATGCATATGTCCTATCAATGTTTATTTTCAAATGCAACATACTGTATTCGAGGTTTCTTATTATGTATTCCTTTGATGTTGAAATCTTGCGGCAGGACAAATCCTCGAAATTCTACAGTAGTGGCTGGAGTACGCGCTGACAATCAGATTCAAAGGAGTTTAATTCTGAAGGAACTCCTCAAAGATCTTGCTTTTTGCTCAACTTTAACAATCAGGTTACAAAAACTGATAAATATAGTATTTTATGCAACTTTCGAATATATCCTAACTTCTTTCTCAAGACGATCACCGAGCGCATCGGAAGTTACATCAAGGTCGTATTGAGACTGTAATCCAATCCAGAACTCTGAGGACATTCCGAAAAATCTTGCAAGTCGAAGAGCTGTGTCAGCAG
>VGWX01000040.1 GCA_016873615.1 Nitrospira sp.
TGGATCGACATGGCGCTAATAAAGACATAGTCTGCCCAGAGGAGGTCGTTGTCTTCCAGTCTTCGGACATTCATGTCCACAAGTTTTTTTTCCCATTCGGTCGGGAGCATTGCGGCAATTGTCAAAAGACCAAGGGGTGGATTAGCCGCTCTCTTCGAAACAAACTTAAGGGCGTAGGAAAAACTCCAGAATGTATCAGGATATTCCGGATATACCAGAAGGATCTTCATGGAAAAACTCCTTATCTAAAAACAGAACGGTTAATAAAGGAGCCAAAAACGATTGAAATGAGATCTGCGGTGATAAAAAAGGTTTTTTAAATCGGCTCATATTTCATAAAATTATACCACAATTGCTCATTATTGCGGACTTTACTAATAAATTGTTGATAATTCAATTTTTTCCTCTAACCAACCCCTTTCTTCAGCAAAGTTTAAAGTGTATGGAGTAAAATATTAAATTGAGGTAATAATTGTAATTGCGAAAAAATAAGGCATCATAACCCCAATGTTGTTACAGTATTTAATAACATATGGTCCTGCTGTTATCTCGGGAATTCTGCTTGTACTCTGTTTTCCCACTATGGATCTTTTTCTTATCGCATGGATAGCGCTTGTTCCTTTCCTTTTATCCCTCTATGACAAAGCTCCAAAACAGGCGTTTAAGACCGGAATCGCACTGGGCATCCCGTATTTCTTTGGAACCCTCTACTGGATATACCACTCAATAAACCATTATGGCGGCATCTCTTTGATAGCAAGCATTGCTATTGTTATTTTACTCTGCCTCTATCTCAGTCTATACACAGGTGTCTTCGCATTTTTTTTCTCAATAACTATAAGAAATACAAAGCTCCCTGCCCTTCTGATTGCGCCGGTATTCTGGGTAGTCTTTGAATTCCTGCGCTCCTATATGTTCACCGGCTTTCCCTGGTCAAGCATTGGGTATTCCCAGTATGAATTCCTCACCATGATACAGATTGCTGATGTAACCGGTATCTACGGTATATCTTTCATAGTCCTGGCATTTAACGGCGCCTTAACAGACGTATTTCTTATAAAAAAGCGAACGAAAGACATGCCCCTCTTCCCATTATCGTATACTGTTCTCGGCTTCGCCCTGCTGTCTGTGCTAATCATCTCGACAATTGTATACGGACAGATAAGACTCAGAGAGGTCAGACCCGGGCATCAGTTCAAAGCAAGCATTATACAGGGAAATATCGAGCAGGACAAAAAATGGGAGACTTCATATCAGAGTTCTGTTATGGAGATATATAAAGATCTCTCTTTGAAGGCGGCTGCTTCCTCTCCATCCATAATCGTCTGGCCGGAAACTGCGGTGCCTTTCTTTTTTCAGACAGAAATAGTTTATACAGAAGAGCTTGTTGATTTCCAAAATCAGCTGAATGCCTATCTTCTTTTCGGAAGTGTCCTGGTTAAAAAGAAAACAGACAAGCAGTACCTCCTTTCAAACAGTGCGGTTTTGCTTGATGAAACTGGAGAGGTGGCTTATATTTATGATAAAATACATTTAGTCCCCTTTGGAGAATATGTGCCCCTGAAAAAAATTCTCTTTTTCATCAATAAGCTTGTTGTAGGTGTCGGGGATTATGCCCGCGGGGAGCGTTATATAAGGGCTGAGACCTCTTTCGGGGATTTTGCAACATTAATATGCTATGAAATCATATTCCCCGGACTTGTGAGAAAGTTTTATGCAAACGGTGGAGATTTTATGGTAACTATAACAAATGATGCCTGGTTTGGAAAGACCACCGGCCCTTATCAACACTTTAGTATGGCGGTTTTTCGTGCTGTTGAAAACAGAAAACCTGTAATAAGGGCTGCTAATACCGGGATCTCCGGATTCATAGACAGCAACGGTAAAATACTCTCAAGGACCGATATTTTTCAAAAGGTGATTCTTACGGAAGATGTGAAAACTGATAAAAAAATCAGTTTTTATTCCAAGTATGGTGATCTTTTTATGTATTTTTGTATAATCTGTTCGGTAATTTTACTTGCTCACTTATTTGGCAAGTCCAGAATCGTTTAAGGAGGTAATATGCTTTTACAAGATGAATTAAAGGGAGAATTATTAACTCTCAGGGAAAAAATGGAATCCTTAAGAGGTTATCTTTGATTTAGCCGGTTTAAAGGAAGAGACCGAAAGAATTAAAAAAGAATTAATTAAAGAGAATATCTGGTCATCTCCTGAGCTCTCCCGTGATTTATTAAAGAGAAAGTCAAAGCTTGAGTATACCGTATCAAACTTTGAATCATTATCCGACAAACTCTCTTACCTTGAAGAGTCAATAGGGATACTCGAAGAAGAAAGTGGAGGCCTTTTTCTTAATGAACTGAGGAATGAGATAAAGGTCTTAAAAGAAGATTTAGATTTACTCGAGATACAGAACCTGCTTTCAGGTGAAATGGACAAGAATAATGCCATTCTTGCCATTCATCCCGGCGCCGGCGGCACGGAAAGTCAGGATTGGGCCCAGATGCTGATGAGAATGTATCTCAGATGGGCAGAGAGGCATAAATTCAATGCCCAGATCGTTGAATTGCAGATGGGTGAAGAAGCAGGTATAAAAAGCGCTACTATCACTGTAACCGGACAATATGCATACGGTTATCTGAAAAGCGAGGCAGGCGTTCACAGGCTTGTGAGAATCTCTCCTTACGATGCAGGGAAAAGAAGGCATACGTCTTTCGCAGCTGTGCTTGTTTTTCCAGAGGTTGAAGATGATATTGATATAGAATTAAGAGACGATGACATAAAGATGGACACATTCAGAGCCTCCGGCGCAGGAGGACAGCATGTAAATAAAACTTCTTCTGCTGTGAGGCTTACCCACATCCCATCAGGCATAATTGTAAGCTGTCAGAATGAACGCTCCCAGCACAAGAACAAGGCTATCGCAATGAAAATACTGAAAGCGCGTCTTTATGACCTGAGGCTCAAGGAGCAGGAAAAAAAGATGGAGGGATTTGTAGCAGACAAAAAAGGTATTGCCTGGGGGAGTCAGATAAGGTCTTATATCCTTCAGCCATACAGGATTATAAAAGATCACAGGACAGATATTGAAACAGGAAATGTTGATGCTGTTCTTGAAGGCGATATAGATTATTTCATAAAGGCGTCTCTACAAAAAAAATAGCGTTATAGTTCTTTTCTACTAATGCTTTATTTCTGAACCAATATAGTAGTAATCATAGTAGGGGCTGTTGGGATGTTGAAAAGTATTCTTTCCATAAGAATATAAAACATTTTTTTCTGTTCATAAAGGGTTTAAGTACGGGATAGAGTTATGAACATTTTGTCATGACCGGGTGATTAACATTCTATTAAACAAATTAATAACATATTTTCTTGTCTTACATGTTGGTATTTGGATATAATGTTACACCTCCCTCAAGAGTTATTAACATATGTTAGTAAGTTGTTAATGGATTTGTGATTTCTATGATACTGGAAGATATATGGAATAGCAGTCTTTCTAAAATCGAAGAGAAAGTTGGCAGCAGTATTCTCGATCTCTGGTTCCGGCCGATAAAACTCTCACAGATAAAAGAACAGCAGATTACTGTTGAAATTCCAAACAGGTTTTTTAAAGACTGGACAGAGGATAACTACCCGGATATTATTGGAGAAACCATTGGAGGGATATTGGGGTACCCGGTTACTATACGCTACAGAATAGCAGAGAAAGTTGATCCGGATGTTAAAAAAATGGATATGCGATTGGAAAACCGGAGGCAAAAACTTGCGAGCAGAGGGATATATCTTAATCCGAAATACACCTTTGAAAATTTTATTATAGGACCAAGTAACCAGTTTGCCCATGCAGCAGCAAAGAAGGTTGCAGAGGTTCCGGGCAGAGCATATAATCCACTGTTTATCTATGGAGGTGTAGGGCTTGGCAAGACACACCTCATTACTGCTATAGGAAATGCAGTTATTGATAAGAGTCCGGAAATATCAGTGATATATGTCTCTGCAGAACAATTCACGAATGAGGTGGTATCCGCAATCAGGCACGAGAAGATGGGCGAACTCAAAGACAAATACAGGAACGTAGATCTCCTTCTGCTCGACGATATTCAATTTATAGCAAACAAAACACAAACGCAGGAGGAATTTTTCCATACATTTAATGCAATTTATGAGAAACAGAAACAGATCGTAATCTCAAGTGACAGACCTCCAAAAGAAATAGGCGCTGTTACTGACAGGCTCAGATCAAGGTTCAGTATGGGACTTATAGCGGATATTCAGCCGCCTGAACTGGAGACAAAGGTAGCGATACTGCAGAAAAAATCAGAGATGGAAAAGATACATATTCCTGAGGAAGTTGCTTATTATCTGGCATCGAAAGTAAAATCAAATATCCGTGAATTAGAGGGGTGTCTTATTCGCCTGGGAGCACAGACGTCTCTTACAGGAAGGCCTATAAATAAAGATATGGCAAAGTATATCCTGCAGGACCTCATAGAGGAAGACGAGAAGCCGGTCACAACAGATCTGATCCAGAAAACAGTCTGTGAGCATTATGCCCTTAAATTATCTGACATGAAGGCAAAGAAAAGGACAAAGGAGGTTGCCTTGCCCCGGCAGATAGCAATGTATCTGAGCAAGCAGCTGACAAACTTGTCCCTCAGCGATATCGGAAAAAACTTCGGGGGTAAGGATCACGCAACTGTTATCTATGCCTGTAAACAGGTTGAGGAAAAAAGGGCAAAGGATGAAGCATTTAACAGGATGATAGAGAATCTTTTACGGAAGATAAAAGTGTGAGAAGCAATCTAATCAAAGGGTTTTAGACGAATTATGGAGGGGGAAATATGAAATTAAGTGTAACAAAAAATGAAATGCTGGAAAAACTTGCGAATATTCAAAACATTATCGAAAAGAAAAATACCATGCCTATCTTAAGCCATTTCCTTCTTAGCGCCGGGAAGAAAGGTTCATATATAATTGCAACAGATATTGAGACTGCGCTTAAAGAACCCCTCGAGGCAAATATTGAGAAAGAAGGAAAGCTCTGCATACCGGCAAGGAAGCTTTTTGAAATAGTCAGGGAAGTGGACGGTGATATATCGTTTGAGTCTGTTGATGAGCAATGGCTTAAGGTAAGAGCCGGTGCGAGTGATTTTAGAATTGCATGTCTTCCGCACACTGATTTTCCTGCATGGCCATCTGCCCTGGGCAGCGGAGAAGTTGAAGAGGTAACGATTGATGGTTCCATGCTTCTGGAGATGATCGAAAAGACGATATACTCTGCCGGGGAGAGTGATACGCGTTATACACTGAACGGACTGCTATTTCATGCGAAACCGGAGAACAGATCTTTTACCGTGGTTGGCACTGACGGACACAGGCTCGCATTGATCATGAGACAGATGGAAAGCGAGGTAAAAGAGGATAAAAAGTTGATAGTGCCGCGGAAGGCGGTATCTGAACTGAGACGGTTTCTTGGCGCTTCTGATGAGGAAAAAGAAAAACAGAAGGTCAGGATCTCTATAGGTGACAAGCACCTCCTTTTCAGTGTTGAAAAAATAGAGTTCTTAACAAGACTGATAGATGGTTCATACCCGAATTATGAAAATGTTATTCCCCAGTCAAATGAAAAGAAGATGTCCATAGGCAAAGATATATTCATCAAAGTCCTGCGCCGGGCATCAGTCATGTCAAGGGAAAGGGCCAGCGCCGTCAGATTTGATCTTGAAGAGGAGAAACTTACGGTTTCATCATCAAGTCCTGATCTTGGTGAGGCAAAAGAAGAGGTTGGCGTTGACTATAAAGGTGAAAAGGTCTCGCTTGGATTTAATGCACGTTATATGCTGGATGTCCTCGGGGCAATGACGTCAGATAAGGTTGTACTTGAGCTTCAGGACCCGTTGAGCCCAGTACTTGTAAAAGAGGACGGCAGCGATGAATATAAATGTGTGATTATGCCGATGAGGATATAATATACCGTAGATATTACTCAGAGACATAAATCAGCCGCATTTTGTCATTCCGGCTTGTCCGGAATCTTTCCGTAAAAGAAGGATTCCCGACGCGCTTTGCTTGCGGGAATGACATAAAATTAATATCGTTATGTATAGTTAATAGCAGGCAGCAAAAAAAGGAAAAGGAGTTGTAGAAAAATAGATGGAAAACAACAAGAACGGGAACGAGTCATATACAGCAGAGGATATTAAGGTACTTAAAGGCCTTGATGCTGTCAGGAAGAGGCCTGCGATGTATATCGGCTCCACAGGCATAGAAGGCCTGCACCACCTTGCATACGAGGTGGTGGATAACAGCGTTGATGAAAGCCTTGCCGGCTTCTGTAAAAATGTAGACGTGATAATCCACCTTGACGGGAGTTGTACGGTAATAGATGATGGAAGAGGCATACCAACAGATATACATACCGAAGAAGGACGATCTGCAGCAGAGGTGGTTCTTACCGAGCTCCATGCAGGTGGAAAGTTTGAGTCCAAGGCATACAGGATATCAGGCGGATTACACGGCGTCGGGGTTTCTGTTGTCAATGCTCTGTCAGAATGGCTTGACGTGGAGATAAAACAGAACGGCACAGTGTATCAGCAGCATTATGAAAGGGGTAATCCCACAGGTCCGCTTACAGTAGTCGGAAAGACAAAGGGCAGAGGCACGAAGATAACCTTTAAACCTGATTCCGAGGTATTTGAAATACTGGAATTCAGCTGGGATATCTTATCACAGAGACTCAGGGAACTTGCGTTTCTGAACAGGGGTCTCAAGATCGCCCTGTCAGATGAAAGGACAGAAAAAAATCAGGTATTCCATTACAGCGGCGGGATCATATCTTTTGTTGAACACCTGAATAAGAACAAGACCCCGATCCACCCCAAGCCTGTCTATATATCAGGTGAAAAAGAGGACATTATAGTTGAGATAGCCCTCCAGTATAATGACGGGTATGCAGAGAACCTTTATACCTTTGCAAATAATATCAATACCAGGGAAGGTGGAACCCATCTCATTGGGTTTAAATCAGCCCTCACCAGAACAGTAAACAGCTATGCGACCTCCTCCGGACTCCTTAAAGACAGCAAAGAAGGACTCTCAGGCGATGACATCAGGGAGGGTCTCACTGCAGTTATAAACGTCAAACTTATGAATCCCCAGTTTGAAGGACAGACAAAGATGAAGCTCGGGAACAGCGAGATAAAAGGGATCGTGGAATCGATTGTGAATGACACCCTCGGCACCTATCTGGAAGAAAACCCGTCTGTCGCAAGAAAGATTGTAGAAAAGGCATTGCAGGCTGCAAGGGCACGCGAAGCAGCAAGAAAGGCAAAGGAACTCACAAGAAGAAAAGGGGCGCTCGAGGATACCGGTCTTCCGGGCAAACTTGCAGACTGCTCGGAAAAAGACGCAGCATTAAGTGAACTCTTTATTGTTGAGGGTGACTCTGCCGGCGGTTCAGCAAAGCAGGGCAGGGACAGGCGTACACAGGCAATTCTTCCGCTCAGAGGAAAGATATTGAATGTCGAGAAGGCACGGTTCGACAAGATGCTCGGCTCGGAAGAGATAAGGATACTTATAACAGCCTTAGGCACAAGCATCGGGCCGGAAGACTTTGACATATCGAAAATACGGTATCACAAGGTGATCCTTATGACAGATGCTGATGTTGATGGTGCGCACATAAGGACACTGCTGCTAACCTTTTTTTACCGGCAGATGCCACAGGTGATAGAGAAAGGGTATCTATACATAGCACAGCCCCCCCTATTTAAGGTGAAGAAGGGTAAGACAGAGAAGTACATACAGAATGAAACAGAAATGCTGGGAATGATTTTTGAGCTTGCATCAGATGACATCGAAGTTCCTGTCAAAGGTCAATCTGTAAAAGGCAAGGCGCTCATCCCATATCTCAAGAGGCTTTATAGATTCGAGCGGCTGACCGAATGGTTTGAAAGAAGGAGGAAAGACCCGGACCTTCTGCAGGTTATTCTTTCGACCGGGATGAATAAAGAGACTCTTAAGGACAGAAGACAGTTTGAAGAAATTCTCAGCAGGATAAGCGAAAAAGACCAGAGCATGCATATCGGTGAGATACAGCTTGATGAAGAGCACCAGACATATGGAGTTGAGATCAGGAGAAAGAACTATAAACTCAACCTTGACACCAATTTCCTCGGGTCTCCGGAATTCAGAGAACTCGAAAATCTCTTCACCATTATAAGGGATCTTGGAGATCCGCCTTATAAAGTACAAACGAAGGACGGCATAAAAGAGATAGGGAAAAGCAAAGAACTCCTTGATTTTGTACTCGCAACTGCAAAAAAAGGACTCAATATACAGAGGTACAAAGGCCTTGGAGAGATGAACCCTCAGCAGCTCTGGGAGACGACCATGGATACGGAGAAAAGAACGCTCCTTCAGGTCACGGTACAGGATTCTGTCGAGGCAGACAGCATATTTACCATATTAATGGGGGATCAGGTTGAACCAAGAAAAGAATTCATTACCACCCATGCTTTGGAGGCAAGGAACATTGATATCTAAGTTATATAAAAAATGCTTTGTATTTCATTTTTGCCCCACTTTAGTAAAGGGGGGGTGGGGGGATTTTAAGGTAAAGATTCCAAAGATTCAGTATGCTTTATTGTTTATTTGTCTTCTGGCAATACCATTTCTGACATCGTGTGGGAAAAAAGAGGTCAAACCGGTTTCTCAGGAGTCACAGTTAACACAGGAGGCCTTCAAACTTGCAGAGACCCTGAAAACCGCATATCTTAAAAATGACCGGTCAACTCTTGAGGGAAATGCTACAGCAAACGGCTATAAAGAGCTTGCATCAGGTATCAAGGATTTTGATAGCGCTGAATTAAGTTTTACTCCTACGTGGGTTGAGGTGCAGGATTCAACAGTCAACCTCACCATTTCCTGGAAGGGCACATGGGTGGTTAAGGGGAAGACAACAGAAGAGCGGGGCCTTGCGATCTTTATCCTTGAGGGAAAACCCCTGAAACTTGCCCAGATTCAAAGGTCAAACCCCTTCCGCCAGCCCGAGTAGAAACCTATCCGCAGGAGCTGCAGGAGGTTTTGCTGCAGGAGGTGCAGCCTGCCGAGCGGGCTGTTCCTGCAAGGGGCCTTTCTGTTCCGGTTGAGCAGAAGACAGAGAATTTCTTTTTTACTTCCTTAGAATTGCATTTGGGGCAGCTTACTTGCTGATTACCGAAAATAAGCTTTTCAAAGTCTTCGCTGCAGCAGCTGCATTTATATTCAAAAATAGGCATTGTTAGATCCTCCAGGTTAAGGTCAAGGCTAAGGTTGAGCAGGGTATAAAAATTTCTTAATCTTAACCTCAGTCTGAACCTTATTTTTTCTTCTTTGGCACTTTCTCCCAGTCTTTCAGGAACTTCTGGATACCGATGTCTGTGAGAGGGTGCTTTATTAACTGTATTATAACAGAATAAGGGATCGTAGCGATGTGAGCGCCCATTCTGGCAGCTTCCAGAACATGCAGGGGATTCCTCACGCTGGCTACTATAACTTCGGTGCTGAACATGTAATTTTCGTATATCTCCATAATATCGCTGACTATTCCCATTCCGACGTGGCTGATGTCGTCAAGTCTTCCGACAAAAGGGCTGACGTAGGTGGCGCCGGCCTTTGCTGCAAGCAGGGCCTGACTCGGAGAAAACACAAGAGTCACATTTGTCTTTATACCCATGCCTGACAGCTTTTTTACCGCCCTGAGGCCTTCCTCAATCATCGGGATCTTAACGACAATATTCTTGTGGATTCTGGCAAGCGCTTTGCCCTCTCTGACCATCTCGTCTGCAGTCATTGTTACTGCTTCAGCGCTCACAGGACCATTCACAATACTGCAAATTTCCCTGAGTAGCGCAACAGGGTCTTTGCCTTCTTTGGATACAAGGGAAGGATTTGTTGTCACACCATCAATAACACCCAGTCCCCACGCCTTCCTGATCTCTTCGATATTCGCTGTGTCAATAAAGAATTTCATAATCCACCTTTCAGAAATAATAAAGTTTTTTAGTGTTTAATTATACTATAAAGAACTGATTGTGGTATTGTAAATTTATTTAAGGAAAAAACTAATCATTATAATACAAAGCTCTCAGCTTTAAAAAATTTCAGGCCTGATTGAAAATGTCGTAAATTTATGATTATATATTGATGAATGAAGGGGCATAAATGAATAAACTCTGGGAAAATATCTTCAAAACCCGTCAGAAGAAAAAAGATGATATCAATGATATTCTTATTAAAATACCGGTCTTTAATGATCTGAACTCACGGGCTTTAACAAAAATAAAACGCATACTGCATCAGAGGGAATATAAGGCAAATGAGGTTATTTTCAACCAGGGTGATGTCGGACTCGGAATGTACATTATAGAGAGCGGCTCTGTAGAGATTGTGTGCAACCCTGAGAGGCATATACTGGCCCAACTTCACGAAGGGGATTTCTTTGGTGAATTGGCGCTCCTTGATGAATCACCAAGGAGCGCGTCTGCAATCGCAAAAACTCCCTGCAGGATGTTATGCTTTTTCAAGCCGGAACTCCTTGACCTCCTGGATCGTGACCCTAAACTTGGATCCAAGATTTTATTCAAACTGGCATGGACTATTGGTGAGCGCTTAAAAACAACAAATCAACAGGTAAAGGAATTAAGTTGTTCAACGTATTCAACAAAACCGATACAATAGCTTAGAAGGAATGAGCAGACAAGCCGGGTACCTGATGAAAATAGCAGTTGTTGGAATTATTGTAATAGCAGGCATAGCGCTTCTGACTGCTGTCTCAAATATCGTTAAGATGGTAATCATATCCGCCCTTCTCGCATACATCATTGATCCCCTTGCAAACTTCCTTGAGTCGCGAGGCATGGGCAGGACATCTGCAACAGTTGCGATATTTGCCGCATTTTTTGTGTTTATCGGTTTTTCTTATATGGCTTTTTTGCCGTTACTGTCCGAGCAGATATATGCTCTTCAGCGCGGTTTTAGTCTTGAGAAAGCAGGGATAATGATCTCCCGTCTCGAAGACTTTCTGCTTGCGAATCTCTCTTTCCTTGGTGTGAAGGATCTAAACCTCCTGAGCAGGCTGGAGAATGCTATGGCAAGTACCGGCGGATGGATATTCGATCACTTCCTGGATACCGCCTCTGTTATAACGAGCATGATTCTCATACCTTTTATAATTTTTTTCCTGATGAAGGACGGACGTGAATTCAAAAAGGCCTTTGTAAGCGCAATGCCGAACCAGCACTTTGAATTCACCCTGTATCTGTTCTATAAATTGAATGCCCAGATCGGAAACTATCTGCGGGGGCAGTTCATCGATGCGACAATTGTAGGTGTTTTGTCTGCTGCAGCATTATGGTTCATAGGGGTCAAGTATTTTTTTATTATCGGTATATTTGCCGGCCTTGCGAATCTGATCCCTTATTTTGGACCGGTAGCAGGGGCAACAGTCGCTGTTATCGTATCCATTCTGCAGACAGGAAATTTCCAGATGGCGTTTTATGTCATTATCGCCTTTACATTGATCAAATTAATTGATGATGTTCTCATACAGCCTGTTGTTGTTGCAAGAACCGTTCATATGCATCCACTGGTAGTATTGCTCTCGGTCCTGGTCGGCGGCAAGTTATTCGGCATCCTCGGGATGCTATTGTCTGTTCCGATAGTAGGTTTTTTAAAAGTAGTGGCGCAGGAGAGCATTAACAATTACAGGAGATACAGGGAAATCTGAAGGGGTCAGTTTTTCGGAATCATGGCATCTTCAATAACCTCTATTAAATGCAGTACGGGTTTGTCGCTGCTCTCTTTTGAAAGCTGGATCATGCATCCAGGGCAAGATGTAACAACCGCTTCCGCTGCTGTTTCTGAATACTCCTTAACGCATTTCATGAGGAGACTCTTTGAGAGATCTCTATAGGAAAGGCAGAAAGTTCCGGCAAAACCACAGCATTTCTCCCCTGTTGTTTTAAGCAGATCCAGACCAATATGCTCTATTATCTTCCTTGGTTCTTTTGTTACGCCAAGTCCGTATTTAAGATGACAGGGGTCGTGGTAGATTACTTTCGTTAAATCTGAGACAGGATATGTGAAAAAGGACAGACCTGTTTTTTCGGTAAAAAACTCCGAAATATCCATCGCATTATTTATCCCTTCACCGATAAGCTTTGGATAATCAATCTTCATTGCGAGCGTACAGGTCGGACAAAGACTCAAGACAGCCTCAACATTGAGCTTGCTGAATATACCGCAATTTTTTTTGGCGAGTTCCCTGGCTTCTTCTTCAAGACCAAGCGACCTTAACGGTATCCCACAGCATACCTCACCTACCGGCAGAATTACCTCATAACCAAGTCTGTGCAGGACACTGATCAATGTCTCGCCTAAATGCGGGAATAAAAAGTTGACAGCACACCCTGTAAAAATAGCGATCCGGCCCTTCTTTTTTGAAACAGTATAGACGTGGTGATCGTCTTTGAAAAGACGTTCAGGAAGTTCAGGCCTGAAAGAAAGAATGCCTTTTTTGTGCAGATACGGGAAAAGAAAGTGTTGTGTCAAACTTAGCAGCTTGAAGCTCAGTTGAGGTCTTTTGGTATAGAAATTTGTGAAAAAACGGAGATACTTTCTCTTTTTATCTGTCTTTTTCAGGAGGCGCCTGCCGTGATATATGACTTCTTTAATATCAACGCCAGGCGGACAGAGACCAGCGCAAGCGCCGCATAATGTGCAGCTGAAAATAGTGTCGTTCAGGATAGCAGAAGGCTTAATTTTCCCTGAAGAAAAAGCCCCCAAAAGGGCAATTCTTCCCCTTGCACCCATCGACTCTGTGGAATCTTCATCATAAGTAGGGCAGTTTGCCTTACAACCTGCGCAACGGACACATTTTGAGAGTTCATTCACAAATAAACTTTCCATATATGAATTATAACTGTGCATTCAGATATGATCAGGCAGGACGTCGTGGATAAAGAGACTTCAACTACAGCACGCTGACTTCATAATTTTCCTGATGAAAGCTGCGGCTTTCCCGTATGGTCACCTTAACGTTGTATCTGTTTTCTATATCTTCAACTCCTGCTCTTTCCTCATCAGATAAAAGCTCTGCAACTGACGGATGTGCGGTAACGATGATCCTCTCTCCGCCGTGTTTCGCAAGTCTTGTTACCTTTCTGAATATTTCGTAACATATTGTTTTGGGTGACTTCACAAAGGCCTTGCCTTCACAGTAAGGACACGATTCACAAAGTGTTCTGCCGAGACTTTCCCTGACACGCTTTCTGGTCATCTGTATCAGTCCAAGTTCAGAGATATGCGAAATGGTATTTTTTGCCCTGTCTTTTTTCATTGCTTCAACAAAAGCGAGGAATACCCTGTCCCTGTTTTCATATTTTTCCATATCTATGAAATCTACAATAATAATGCCGCCAAGGTTCCTGAGCCTTATTTGATAAGCTATCTCCTTAACTGCCTCAAGATTTGTCTTCAGTATAGTATCTTCAAGCTCCTCTTTACCCACAAACTTTCCGGTATTCACATCAATGACTGTCATTGCCTCAGTTTGATCGATGACAATGTATCCGCCGGATTTCAACCAGACTTTTCTTCCGAGCGCCCTCGATATGTCAAATTCTATTCCAAAGGAATCGAATATCGGCTCTGTCCCCTCATATAACTCGATCTTCCCCAGAAGATTCTCAAAGTAAGTCCTGACAAAATCCTTAATCCTTTCATATTCATCCGTAGAGTCCACAACGAGTCTTTTGACATCCTGTACCATAAGATCTCTGACGCTTCTAAAAACAAGGTCAAGGTCACTGTAAAGCATGGTTGGTGCAGACACCCTGTCCTTTTTCTTCTGGACGGTTTCCCATAAGAGCAGAAGAAATTCAAGGTCTTTTATAAGGTCTTTATCTTCTGAACCCTCGCTTGCTGTTCTTATAATCAGTCCATACCCTTTGGGTTTTATCTCCTCGACAATTGTCCTGAGTCTTGTTCTCTCATCTTCATCAGAGATTCTCCGGGAAATGCCTATATGTTCAACATTCGGCATAAGCACAAGGTATCTGCCTGGTATGGTTACATATGATGTAACCCGTGCACCTTTACTTCCTATAGGATCTTTCGATACCTGTACAAGAATTTCCTGTCCCTCCTGAAGAAGCTCCTCTATAGTGAGATCGGGTTTTCCCTTCTTTGAGACCAGTTCAATAGAGTTGATCTTTTCTTCCTCCTCAAGAAACGGTGCAAATTCTTCAAGATCTGTGTGTATGTCAGTAACATACAGGAAGGCTGCCTTTTCAAGTCCGATATCGACAAAGGCTGATTGCATGCCAGGGAGAATTTTTACAACCTTACCTTTATAGATATTTCCAACAAGGCTTGCATCCCTCTTCCGTTCAACATAGAATTCAGCTACCTGACCACCTTCAAGAAGGCCAACCCTGATTTCATCACGTGTTACATTAATTATAATTTCGCTATCCATTGTTCACTCCGTTCTAACGGTTTTACCCAGCCTCCGTTCCATCCATAGAGAGCTATCCTTGTAATGTCAAGTTTGTCCAGTGGCGTATTGAATATTACGGGAAGAAGCTCACCCAGCCTTACCTTTATGTCACCCTGATCGTTTACTATCAGGTTTACGATATTTTCATCAATAAACCTTGCTTCTTCAACCATGCTCCTTAAATTTATAACATATTTTTCGCGTTTTGCATTTACTTCTTTTTCTGATAAAAACATGTATGTGTGAGAGGTATCCCCGCCTTTTATTTCATACTCGTATCTTGTTATAAAACTGTTTAGGGATTCTGCCTTTGCAGGCACGAATGACATGTCTTTTATATATGCACCTTCAGGCAGCAGTGCATTCAGTTCTCTTGTGTTTGAAACTAAATCAAAAGGCGGTGTTACCTCCATATCGAAATATTCATGCAGCCCTGCAACTCCTACACCAAGAGGAGGCCCAAAGGATATCTTTGGAAATGGATGAAATCCCTTTGAGTACTCTAAAGGAAACCCTGCCCTTCTCATCGCCCTCTGCAGCATTACAACAAGCTCAAGGTGTGAAAGGTATCTCAACCTCCCGGTTTTAGAAAATTCAACCCTGATTGTGACAGGCTTAAAGCGTGGAAAAGCAGCCAAAGATCGGCCAAGAGACTCGGAGACCCGGGGACTCGGAGACATTTTTTGTGGTTCAAAGGAAATATATTTCTCTCCTTCCCCCTTTCTCCCATTCCCCGTGTCGTTGTGGCATCCAAGTCCGCAATTATGGCATGCATTTCTGCAGTCAGTCGTAAATTCTTCTGATAATGCCTTCTGATATTCTTTCCACAGATAATCTTTTGTTACCCCGATATCAATCCTTTCCCATGGAAGGCGGTCGGCAAAACCAAAAGTTTTTGTTGCTAAATCTGCTGCATCTATGCCGGTAAGGTGCATAGCTGTCTTCCATTTCCCGAAATCAAAGACCTCTGTCCATCCGTCAAGCCTGCATCCTAATGACCAGGCCTTCTCAATAAGTGAAGAACTTCTTTCATCACCCCGTGAGAAGGCAGCTTCAAGAAGGCTCATCTCGATATCATGTCCTTTGACATGAAACCCCTTCTTTATCAGCATATCTTTAATATGCTTCTTTTTTCCTGCAAGCTCGTCAAAAGGGTTTTGCCCATACCATTGAAATGGTGTGTGCGCCTTTGGAACGAAAGGAGAAACTCCTATGCTTATGTTAACAAACCTTTTCGTAAACTGTTTTGCGGTTTTCAGCGCCTTGGCTGCCATTTTAGGGATTGCATAAATGTCTTCTTCAGTCTCTGTTGGTAATCCGATCATGAAGTACAGTTTAAGATTAAGCCAGCCTTCCGCAAATAATGTCTTCATCGCCAGTTCATAATCTTCGTCGGAAAAGTCTTTGTTGATAACTTTTCTCAGCCTTTCAGTTCCTGCCTCAGGAGCAATAGTAAAACCGGTTTTCCTTACTGAACGGATCTCTTTCAGGAGATCCCTGTTTATTGAAGTTACCCGAAGAGAAGGAAGTGAGAGGGCTATCCTGTCTTCTGAAAATCTTTTATTAAAATCGCTTACAATCTGTAAAAGACAGCTATAATCTCCGGCGCTCAGGGATGTGAATGCAGCCTCGTCATAGCCGGTATTTTTCAGGGATTTTTCTGCGATTTTCAATGCCTTTGCCGGGCTTCTCTCACGGACAGGCCTGTATATCATCCCAGCCTGGCAGAACCTGCAGCCCATCGAACAACCCCTCGAAACCTCAATGTTTACCCTGTCATGGATGATAGATGTGTAAGGAACGACAGGTTTATCCGGATACGGAGCATCATCAAGGGATTCAATGTAACGACGATTTACCAGGGATGAGGGATGATCTTTAGAATTCTGAATTAAAGGCACATAAATCCCTTCTATCAGGGAGAGCGCTTTAAGCAGGGATTCTTTATTACTGTCACCGCCTGTTTTCCATTCATGGAACACATCCAGTATCTCTCTGATAGCCTCTTCGCCGTCGCCTATCAGAAATGCATCAATGAACGGGGACATAGGAATCGGATTGACAGCACATGGACCTCCGGCAATAACAAGAGGATATCGATTTTTGGATAATGAACTAAACCTTTCTTCAGTTTTGATCGGGATTCCGCCAAGATGCAGCATGTTAAGGACTGTTGTATAGGAAAGTTCGTACTGCAGGCTGAATCCGACTATATCGAAATCCTTTAACGGACGGCTTGACTCAAGGGATGAAAGAAAAAGTCCATTTGCCTTCATCCCGGTTTCAAGGTCAACCCAGGGAGAAAATATCCTTTCTGCAGATGCAAATGGGATGTTATTGATTATGTTGTATAAGATTCTAAGACCGAGATGAGACATCCCTATTTCATATATGTCAGGGAATGCAAGGGCAACTTTTACAGGAGCTTCCTTGTGTATTGAGTTTACCTCATGGTTTACATACCTGCTTGGTTTCTGCAAAGACAATAAATTCACAGATTAAGAATACCATCTCAAAAGGTTATTTAGCAAGGAATTGCAGGGTTCGGGACGTATTTTGATGGAGAATTGTTTTCATGTCCCTGGTTCCCTGGGCAGAGTCATTAATGAATTGACAAGCAGGACATAGTGTGATATAAAATTTTTAAACAGTAAGAATCTAATTATATCTCTTGAAAGGAGATTAAATATGTTTAAGGAATTTAAAGAGTTTGCGATGCGGGGAAATGTTGTTGATATGGCTGTGGGTATTGTAATCGGCGCTGCTTTCGGAACCATTATCAATTCTTTTGTCTCTGATATGATAATGCCGCCGATCGGCCTGATTTTAAGCAATGTTGATTTTTCCGGCATGTTCATTCTTCTCAAGGAAGGCAAAGCTGCCGGACCGTATGATACAATTGCTGCTGCAAAAGCTGCGGGTGCGGTTACTCTTAACTATGGTGTGTTCATCAATACAATCATCAGCTTTCTCATTATTGCCTTTTCTGTATTTATTGTAATCAGGAATGTCAACAGGTTAAAAAGAAAAGAAGAAGCGCCGCCTGCTGTACCGACAACCAAAGAATGCCCGTTCTGTATATCGGTTATTCCGATTAAGGCAGTGCGCTGTCCTCAATGCACTTCTGAATTGAAGTAAAATTGCCTGCTGCTAAAGAAATTATCTGATCCCACCGGGGATAGAGTATACTCGCTCATTCTCGGTCGTTCCTCCCTGCGAGGCTTTTGCCTCTTTATGTTTAGAATATATTTGACCATCAGCAAAAGAAGCCGCTCGAATACTCCATCCCCGGTTAAGCGTAAAATGTAAGTAAACCTTAATTTTGAAGCTTATTTTATGTTATTATTTCTTGAAAATTTACTATTACTTAATAATGAAAGTAGGAAGGTGAACGTATATGCCAAGAAGAGATGACATCAGGAAGGTGATGATTATCGGTTCAGGGCCCATAGTTATAGGCCAGGCTTGCGAATTTGATTACTCCGGCACCCAGGCATGCAAAGCTCTCCGGAAATTAGGTTATGAGATAGTGCTTGTTAATTCCAACCCTGCCACGATCATGACAGATCCGGGGATGGCTGATGTGACCTATCTGGAACCTCTTACAATTGAATATATGAAAAAGATTATAGAAAAAGAGCGGCCTGATGCAATCCTGCCTAATCTTGGCGGCCAGACAGGACTTAATCTCTCTTCTGAGCTATCTAAAAGCGGCTTTCTTGAAAAACATGGCGTCAAAATTATCGGGGTACAGGCAGACGCTATTGAAAGAGGCGAGGACCGCATTATCTTTAAAGAGACAATGAATCGACTGGGAATAGAAATGCCGGAAAGTGAACCGGCTTTCAGCATTGAAGAAGCGGAAGAGATAGCATCTAAACTCGGATATCCAGTTGTCGTCCGTCCGGCGTATACGATGGGAGGAACAGGCGGCGGGCTGGTCTATAATGTGGAAGAATTGCGAACTGTTGCAAGCCGGGGCATATCTGCCAGTCTGATAGGGCAGATACTGATAGAAGAGTCTGTTCTTGGATGGGAAGAACTTGAACTTGAAGTGGTGCGTGACTCAAAGAATCAGCTGATAACTGTCTGTTTCATAGAAAATGTTGATGCCATGGGAATCCATACCGGCGATTCCTATTGCACAGCTCCTATGCTTACGATTGATCCCAAACTACAAGAACGCCTCCAGAAATACTCCTACGATATCGTTGAAGCTATTCAGGTTATTGGAGGGACGAACATTCAATTTGCTCATGACCCCAGGACCGGCAGGGTAGTAGTGATTGAGATCAATCCAAGGACGTCACGTTCATCTGCCCTTGCTTCAAAGGCTACAGGATTTCCAATTGCTCTCATTTCGGCAATGCTTGCAGGAGGATTAACACTCGATGAAATTCCCTACTGGAGAGAAGGGACGCTTGATAAATATACGCCATCGGGAGACTATGTTGTAGTGAAATTTCCAAGGTGGGCGTTTGAGAAATTCGAGGGTGTCGAGGACCGTCTCGGAACACAGATGCGCGCTGTGGGCGAAGTAATGAGCATCGGGAAAACATATAAAGAGGCGCTCCATAAATCCATAAGGTCTCTTGAAAACGGTCGTTACGGACTTGGTTTTGCAAAAGATTTTCACCAGAGGTCATTGGATGAGTTAATAGACCTTCTTGGCTTTCCAACAAGTGAACGTCAGTTTATTATGTATGAAGCCCTTAGAAAAGGAGCTTCTGTTGATGCGCTATATGAAAAGACCCATATAAAACCATGGTTCATCGGGCAGATGAAAGAGCTCGTTCAACTGGAAGAAGAAATTCTCAAATACAAGGGCCAAAAATTACCTGATGAAATATTTATCCGCGCAAAGAAGGATGGATTTGCAGACCGGTACCTGTCTCAACTGTTGGATATCCCGGAAAAAGACATCCGTGACCGGCGGAAGGCTTTAGGCATAACGCAGGCGTGGGAGCCGGTGCCTGTCAGCGGAGTGGAGAATGCAGCATACTATTTTTCTACCTATAATGCTCCTGACATAGTGAAGCGGAGCGAACGAAAAAAAATCATGGTTATAGGAGGCGGGCCCAACCGTATCGGCCAGGGCATCGAATTCGATTACTGCTGCGTGCATGCAGCCTTTGCGCTGCGGGATGAAGGATATGAGTCAATCATGGTCAACTGTAATCCTGAAACAGTTTCAACAGATTATGACACCTCGGATAAATTATACTTTGAACCTATTACTGTAGAGGATGTTCTTTCCATTTATGATAAGGAAAAACCTGAAGGGGTAATCGTTCAGTTTGGCGGCCAGACACCGCTCAATATCGCAAAAGAACTGGCTGAGGCAGGGGTAAAGATCATCGGAACATCCACAAATACTATTGACCTTGCCGAAGATCGTGACAGGTTCCGTAAGATGATGAAAAAACTTGCTATCCCCATGTCTGAATCCGGCATGGCAAGCACACTTGAAGAGGCATTAAGTGTAGCTGAAAGGATTGGCTACCCGCTTATGGTAAGGCCTTCCTATGTTCTTGGCGGACGCGGGATGGAAGTAGTTCATGATGAAGAAATGCTCAAACGTTATGTATCAGCTGCTGTGGGAGTTACTCCGGACAGGCCTATCCTGATAGATAAGTTCCTGGAAAATGCAATAGAGGCAGAGGCCGATGCCATAGCCGACGGGAAAGATGCATTTGTTCCGGCAGTAATGGAACATATTGAACTTGCCGGGATTCATTCAGGAGATTCTGCCTGTGTTATTCCCCCAATCAGTATTCCTAAAAAGCATCTCGAAACTATCTATGAATATACACAGAAAATTGCAATAGAGCTTAACGTGGTAGGACTCATGAATATCCAGTATGCTATAGCAAACAATACAGCCTATGTCCTTGAGGCCAATCCGCGCGCTTCCCGTACAGTTCCACTGGTATCCAAGGTTTGCAATATCTCCATGGCCCGCATTGCTACCCAGATAATGCTCGGGAAAAGGCTCAATGATGTCAATCTTCAATCCAGGGATATCCCTCATTTTGGCGTAAAGGAAGCTGTTTTCCCATTCAATATGTTCCCGGAAGTTGATCCTCTCCTTGGTCCTGAGATGCGATCGACTGGGGAAGTTCTCGGTATGGCTGATTCTTTCGGCATGGCCTATTATAAGGCTCTGGAAGCAGCCCAGCAGCATCTTCCTACTGAGGGTATAGTGCTTATAACTGTTTCAGACCAGGATAAGCAGGCAGCGCTTCAGGTTGCCATGAGATTTGAACACTTGGGTTTCAGAATCAAGGCTACCCGGGGGACACATCAGTTTTTTACCAAAAATGGTGTCCGGTCCGAACGCATTGATAAACTTCAGGAGGGACGGCCAAATATTGTGGATGCTATTAAAAATAAGGAGATAAAACTGGTAATTAACACACCAAGCGGCAAACTCAGCAAACACGATGACGCTTACATCCGGAAAGCAGCAATCAAGTATAAAGTTCCTTACATTACCACATTGGCTGCGGCTATTGCTGCTGCGCGTGGAATAGAAGCATTCCAGAAGCGGAAGAGTGAAGTCAAATCACTTCAGGAATACCATGCAGATATAAAATAGCGAAAAATTCTGTTATCCGGTAATCCCCCCAACCCCCCTTTATTAAAGGGGGGTTGGGGGGATTACTCAATGAATATTTACGCAACATTTAAGTGTATTATGAATATACTACTGCTCCGTGCTATAATACTTTGCAATGAAAATACGAACTAAGTTTACAGTAATCCTCTTGATATTCCTGTTTCTCGCAGTCTCCTGTGCCGGTAAATCAGCAGTTAAGCCCCCTGAAAAATTTGATCCGGAAAAATCATTTGCAAAGGCCAATGAACAACTCGAAAAAAAGGATTATGAAGAGGCGCGTGCAAGTTTTATGGAGGTTAAAAACAGGGATTTAACCAAGAAATATGCTCCTTTGGCCCAGCTCAAGATTGCAGACTCTTATGTTAAGGAAGATGAGATAGAGCGTGCAATTGCCGAGTATCATAAATTTCTTGAGGCATATCCTGACCACCAGTATGCTTCGTATGCGCAGTATCAGATTGCGATGGTATATTTCAACCAGATAGAGAGTCCGGAGAGGGGCTATGGAGGGGCGGCCAAGGCGCTCGAAGAATTTGAGAAACTGAAGAAGATGTTTCCCAGGAACCCCTATAAGGATGTCATTGAGCTCAGGATAGAGAAGTGCAGAAATACCATTGCTGAGTATGAATACCTTGTCGGGAATTTTTATTATAGGAAAGGTTCCTACAATGCCGCGATCAAAAGGTTTGAGGGGCTTCTGAAAAATTATCCTGATTACAAGGGGGAGGGTGAAGCCCTCTTTTTTACCGGCTTGTCCTATAAACACCTCAATCAGAAGGATAAGGCTGCAGAGTATCTGACCCGCTTTATCGAAAAGTATCCGAATAACAAGAACATGCATGATGCAAAAAAAGCGCTCGCCGTTCTGAAAAAGTGAAGCTTAAAACAAAACCTCCTGCCTCATCAAAGACTGCTCTGCCGAAAAATTATTATCCTGTATTCCTGAATATGAAAGGAAAAAAAGCAGTTGTAATCGGTGGCGGAAAAGTTGCTGAAAGAAAAATCCTTACTCTGCTAAGGAACAGCGCTGACGTAACAGTAATAAGCCCTCAGATTACCACGAAGATTGAGCAGGAAAAACACAAAGGCAGAGTAAAACACATAAACCGGCAATACCGGAAGGGAGACCTGAAACAGGCATTTCTTGTTATTGCTGCTACAGATTCCCTGACTATCAACCGGCAGGTTTCAAGGGATGCTCCCTGCCTTGTGAATGTTGTAGACACCCCGGATTTATGCAATTTCATTGTCCCCTCAACTGTTAAGCGAGGACCACTGAGTATTGCTGTTTCAACCAGTGGCATCAGCCCTGCTCTTTCAAGGTCGGTGCGCAGGGAACTCGAAAGAATGTATGGTCCGGCGTTTTCTGAATACCTGAAATCATTGAGAACTATTCGTGCAGAGGCAAAGAAGAGGATTACGGAACAGAGAGAAAGGAGCGAATTCCTCAAGTCTGTTGCCTCAGAAAAGATGATAAGGATCTTAAGAGAAAAAGGTTGCAAAGAGGCGAAAAGAAATGCAAAGGATTTATTAAAAAAGGCAAAGAATACCTCTTGCTAACAAATTAAAAGGAGGCTAACATAGAAATTAAAATTACATTCCCTGGCGGGAAAAAGGTCAATGCAGAACTGGACGGATTTACCATCAAAACAGACCAGCCAATAAAATATGGCGGAGAAAATTCAGCGCCCTCCCCCTTCGATCACTTCCTTGCCTCTATCGGTACATGCGCCGGTATTTACGTGCTGAGCTTCTGTGAAAATCGTAAAATTCCTGCTGATAACATCTCTCTTGTCCAGCGACTTGAGTATGGCAAAACACCGGATGGAAAAACCTTTATCGATAAGATTGTCATAGAGATCATTGTTCCGCCTGATTTTCCGGAGAAATACCATCAGGCCCTGATAAAAGTCGCAGACCAGTGCGCTGTAAAAAAAGCCATCATGAACCCTCCAAAATTTGAGGTGAAGACACTGGTGAAGTAAAATTTGGTCCCTTTTATCTAACGCAGATAATAAATTTTCTATTTAGGGTGCACAGTAACTGTACCAGTTAATTGTACTGGAAACAGAAGGGTCACTTGCTAATTCAAGCTTATCATACTGCTGATAAGTCCCTGTGCCGAATTCACATAAATATATCTGTTCCCAGACTGCGTCATGTTTACAGATGTTCCCGCTACATGCAGCGCCCATTGCAGGAAGTGTGCCCTTAAAAGGTTGTACCGTGCTTCCTGTTTTGGCCTGATAATAATTAAATTCTTCTGTGTTTGGATCAATGTTGCTCAAGACAACTTCAATGATTGTCCTGTCTCCGACTTTCCAGGGATTTTCGAGTGACCCTTTTGTCTGATCAGTAAGGGAGTACCTTCTTAAAGCCACACTTTTAGAAGCAGATGGAATATCTGTAACTTTTGCCACTAATTTATCATGGAGATGAATATAATCGGTGATTAAATTGCCGAGAGTATCAGTTTCTGAAATAACCTTTCCATTATTATCGTAATGATAAACAACAGTTTTGCCGCCTGATGTTTTTATTATCCTCATGCCATCCCCATTATATTTAAAATCTGCCAGAGACGACCCACTCACTTTATAATTGATCAGATTATGGAGCCTGTCGTATTGAAGAGAATATGCGTTCATGCTTATCAGGTCGCCGTCTGTGTTATAGGCAAAAGAAAACGTTTCTGCACCGGTAGTTGAAGTCAGCCGGTTGCTTGAATAGTTGTAGTATGTTGTTGTACCTGCGGCTTGCTTGCTCAGCCTGTTTCCTAATGCGTTATAAATATACGACCCTGTTCCCCATGATCCATTAAATGTGAGAAGTCTGTTCAGAACATCATAAGATAAAATCTGATTTTTCGAACTGTCACGATAGTCGGTAATAGAAGTCAAGTTGCCTCTGTTATCGTAATTGTACCCAATATTAATTATTGAGTTGCCTGCTTTTACCTGTATTGTGAGGTTTCTGCTATTATAGGTGAGATTTGTTGTAAGACCTGTTGAGTAAGTAAAGCTCTTTGGAATGCCTGTCTGCACACCTGATGTATAGTAAGCGATACCGGTAATGTTGGCACCGAATCCTGCAACGGATATCACCTGATTATTACTGTTGTATGTATAAGTCACATGCCTTCCTGAAGGATAGTAAATATCAGAAATATTATCGTTTGCATCATAACTATAGCTTGTTGTATAAGTCTTTCCTAAAATAGCCTCATCTTTTTTGATCAAGCGGTTAGCCGGGTCATAGTAATAATCAATGAGAGCATTAGCGTTGTCCATACTCGTTCGGTTACCGGCAGAATCATATGTAAAGGCAATGCTTTCCGAACCATAGCTGATGTTAGTGAGCCTGTTTACCCCATCATACGCGTAGTATATTGAACCGAGCGAATCAGTTTTTGACTTCATATTTCCAACGTTGTCTCTTACGTAGGTTATTGTTCCTTTTTCAGGATGTGTTTCAGACTGAAGAAAGTTTTTAGTATTATACAAAAAAGTTCTTGTCAAGCTTCCCTGTATAACTGATTTTATGCTGCCAAGAATATTGTAATCATAGCTTGTCATATTGTTCAGCGGATCCTTAACACTTACAAGAAGCTTTTCATCAGGGTTACCAAAGGCGTTATATGTTAGATATGTCACTTTCTGGTCTTCATCAGTAACTGAAATATTGCTGCCTGAATATGAATATTTAATGTCTGAGCCATCCTTATGAACTATTTTTGTTACCCTCCCAAAGCTGTCATAATAAGCAGTATCGCCGATATTGGATGTTGAGTAATTCTTTAGGCCGCAGCTTTTATAATTGATATCAGTTTCGATGCCCTTGCGATCGGATGTTCCGGATGGCCTTCCGAAGCCGTCGTAATAACTGTAAACGTAATATTCACCCCTGCTTTCCTTTTTGTAAGAATTGTCAGCCGGGTAGTCGAAAGAAGTTGTGTTTCCTGCAGGAGGGACAATGCTTGTCAGCCTGAGATTATTGTCATAAGTGAAATATGTGTAATAACCCCTTCCATTCTTTTCCCATTTAATAGTTCCGTTATCATTGATTTCCCTTTCAATCGTATACAGATTATCCGGGGCTGTTATCTTTGAAATCCTTCCATTATTCCATACATAAGTTGTCTTTTTTAAATTAGCATCCGTCGTAGTATAGAGATTGCCGTTGCTGTAATAGGAATAATTGGTGATGATCCCATATTTGTTCAATTGTAAAAGATTTCCAGTGATGCTGTCATAAGTATAGCTTGTTGTAAAAGTGCCGGGAAATCCCCCGGAAACAGTCTCTGATAAAGGTTTATTATGGATAATATTCTTTGTCGTGTTATACCAATAAGCTTTGCTTGTTGACCTTGTCTTATCGCCTGTTTCAGAAATAATTTTCGGGTTTCCGTAATTGTCATAATTGCTGTAACTGGTCGTATAGGTTTTACC
>VGWX01000041.1 GCA_016873615.1 Nitrospira sp.
CCTCAAAATTAAGATCTTGTAACCCGAGCCTTTCGAAAAAAAGCCTGAGCATGGAGAGTATCTCTGCGTCGATCTTCGGTTCTCCGGCGCCGAAAGCCTCAGCCCCTATCTGAAAAAACTGTCTGAAACGTCCTGCCTGCGGCCTTTCGTATCTGAACATCGGGCCTGAGTAAAAGAATTTCTGCGGAGCAGGAAGGTTGTACAGATGATTTTCAACATAGCACCGGACAACAGGCGCTGTGCCCTCCGGCCGCAGCGTAATCCGCCTGTCTGCCTTATCAGAGAAGGTGTACATTTCTTTTTCTACAATATCTGTAGTCTCACCTATGCTTCTGATAAAGATATCTGTGGATTCAATGATCGGCGTCCTTAATTCCTGAAAACCATAAACGGAAAATATGTCCCTGGCAATTTTCTCAACATTCTGCCATATATAAATGTCAGGAGGGAAAATATCATGCACGCCCTTCAGGGCATTATATTTCATTCCTCCTTCATGCCTCCCTCTTCTTCCTCTCTCTCTTTGTCAAACTCAAGCATCTTCATGTGGCTTTCGACCATCCTCTTTATCTCTTCCTTGAAATGGCGTCTTATCCCTTTAAGGTCAACGATATCCTCATGTATCTTTATAACCTTCTCCTGTGCTTCTTTAAGGACAGAGTCTGCTTTTAATTCTGCCTCTCTCACAACAAGTTCTGCTTCTTTCCGTGCGTTTGTCTTATAGTCCTCGACCAGTTGCTGGGCGGTCAGGAGGGTCTCTCTTAATGTGGTTTCCATGTCCCTGTACTCTTTGATCTGATTTTCCAGCCTCTGTACATTCTCCTTGACGGATGCATTCTCCCTGAGCAGGTCCTCCATCTCTTCCCTGATTATCTCAAGAAATGCATAGACCTCTTCAATATCGAATCCCCTGAACTTCATGGGGAACTGTTTCTGCTGGATGTCAAGCGGCGTAATCCTCATAATATGGCGCCTCCTTTCAATTTATAGGCAAACTCTATTAAAGACTGTATAAGGAAATACTTTACAAACAATATGGCAAGTATTACAACCATGGGTGAGATATCAACAATGCCCAGCCTGAACCCTATAATCTTTCTGATACGCCTGAATACAGGTTCTGTGACAGTATGAAGGAATCTGACTATCGGATTATACGGGTCAGGGTTTACCCAGCTTATTAAAGCTGAAATGATTACTATCCACATATAAGCGGTAAGCAATATGTCAAGTATATTAGCTGCTGCAAGTAAAAGATTTGCAAAGATGAACATTATTCTTTTTTCCCCAATTCTTTTGATCTGTTTGCTGCTGCTTCAATAACAGCGTTTATAATATTTGAAAAACCTTTTTCTTCAAATATCTTAAGTCCTGCTGCTGTGGTGCCTCCGGGGGAGGTGACCATTTCCCTGAGCTTGTCAGGCGGCATGCCGCTTTCAAGGAGTTTTGCAGTGCCTATTAATGTCTGTATTGCAAGTTCAGAGGCATTAAACCGTGTTAATCCGGCCTGAATGCCTGAGTCTATCATTTTTTCTACAAATAACGCTATAAATGCAGGACCGCTTCCGGATAACGCAGTTACGACATCCATATATTTTTCAGGAAGCACCATGACTTTCCCAATAGACATGAAAATATCCCTTACCAATCCCATGTCTTTATCATGTATACATTCACACATGGACAGCACAGACATCCCTTCCAGTACCAGAGCAGGTGTGTTCGGCATTACACGTATTATCTTTGAGGTCTTCAGCCTTGATGACAGATACGAAAGTGTTATGCCTGCAGCTATTGATACAACTATCTTGTCGTCCGATACATAATCCCCAATCTCTCCGGTGACATCATCCATATTCTGCGGCTTGACAGCAAGTATTATGATATTGCAATTTTTTACAATTTCTCTGTTGTCTGATGTGGTTTTTACATCGTATGTCTTTTCGAGATATGCGCGCCTGTCAGCCCTTGGTTCAGAGGTCATTATATCCTTCTTCCCGCTCTGCCTTATTCCCTTGATCATAGCCTCTGCCATATTCCCGCCGCCGATAAATCCGATCATCAACTCATCTCCTTTCTCCAAATATCCCTGTGCCGATCCTTACCATTGTAGCGCCTTCGAGGATAGCTGTTTCATAGTCGTTTGTCATGCCCATAGAGAGTTCCGGCAGACTGTATCCTTTCCTTTCCGCCTGATCTCTCAATTCCCTTAACTTTTTGAAGTACGGCCTTACAATCTCAGGGTTATCAGAAAACGGAGGTATGGTCATCAGGCCTTCGAGTTTAAGGTTTTTCATTTCTGAAACGAATTCTATTAAATCCATAAGGCTTTCTTTTGCAATTCCGTATTTTGACTCTTCTTCCGATAGTTTTACCTCTATCAGAACCCTCTGTATTTTACCTGCTTTTTCAGAGTGTTTGTTTAACTCTTTTGCAAGTTCGATCGAATCGAGCGACTGAATCAGGTCGAATAGCTCTACGGCAACCTTTGCCTTGTTTTTCTGGAGATGCCCGATCATATGCCATTCTATATCACAGTCTGCACACTGCGCTCTGCAGTCTGCAATTTTCTTCTGAGCTTCCTGCACCCTGCTTTCCCCCAGCGCTCTCAGCCCAAAAGATACCGCCTCCTTTATTATTTCGATGTCGACGGTTTTTGTGACTGCGATGAGTTTTACATCAAAAGGATTCCTGCCTGACCTAATGGCAGCAGATGAGATTTTTCGATAAATATTTTTGATGTTCTCAAGAATTAAAGAATTAATTGTTCCGATCTTAATGTCTTTCATGTGATAAGTCAAATTTAATGAATAATATAGTATCACAGGGTCTTAACTATTTCATCAAGAGGAAGCACTCTGATTCGGTTTGATTCCAGGAAGAAAGTTTATTAGGGCAATTTTTGTGAATAAAATTATGCTTTTCTTGTCTATTTTAAAGACAGGGCATCCTGATATTCATCCCATAACTTATCTTTAGATACCCCCATATCAATAAAATCCCAGGGAAGGATTTCGCTGAATTCTTTTTTTCTGAATATGTAAAAGTCCTTGTCAATTCCGGCTGTCTCTGCTGCTTTCATCCAGTCAGTGGTTTTTGTCATTTCTTCTATTACCTCTGATATGCGCCTGTCTCCCATGGAGAACAACCCCTGCATATATGCATATTTTGGAACATCGTGAAATACCTTAATGCCTTTTACGTGTGAAAGACCCTTTTTAATTATCCCGAACCTCTCTTTTATTACAGCGGGATTCTCCATTGGGTGCCACTGAAACGGCGTGAATGGTTTTGGGACAAAGGTGCTGATGCTGAGGGTAATATATCTTTTTGCTGAAACAGTCCTTATTTTATTAACAAGATCTATTATCCCCTCAATATCTTCTCCTGTTTCTGTCGGCAGGCCGACCATGAAATAAAGTCTCAGGGTTTCGATGCCGGCAGCAAAAAGAAGTTCCGAGGTATACAGAATATCCTCCTCTGTAATCCTTTTATTGATGACTTTCCTCAGACGTTCTGTCCCTGCTTCCGGTGCGATCGAGACGCTTTTATGACCTTTCATCAGGTCGGCCAGTTCAGCGCTCTTTGTACTTGCCCTCAGTGATGTAATCGAAAAATCGACTCCAGGTATATTCAGAACGTCTTTGATATGCGGATAATCTGAAAGTGATGGCCCGATAAGGCCGATTCTCTTTGTAGTAGCTATAGCTGCCTGAATCTCATTTTTGATTGCCTTTAATTCTTTCTTTCTTGGAGGGTTGTATATCTTGCCTGCAACGCAGAACCTGCAATTCCATGGACATCCCCTCATTGCTTCCATAAGATACATTCCTGAAAATTCTGTTTCAGTGGTAATTATAGAAGTCCGGACTTTTGATAATGATATGTCTTTCAGGTAACGTTTTTTAATAGTCGCAGGCGCATTATCCGATCTTTGTCTTCCTGAAATTTTTCCATCATTTTCATACGAAACGCTGTAGAATTGAGGCAGATAAAGGCCGTCAATGGCCGCAGACTTTTTAAGGATGTCGGATCTGTCGGCAGAAGACTTATATAATTCAATAAATTCGGGAAGCATCTCATCCGCTTCACCGATAAAGCAGATATCAAAAAAGTCGGAAACCGGTTCAGGATTGAAAAAGGCAGATGCCCCGCCCATGATAACCAGAGGATGATGTGGCTTTCTTTCACGGCTTCTCAGAGGGATCTTCGACAGCTCAAACATTCTTGCGATATTTGGATAATCATTCTCGAATGAGACTGAAAAGGCTATGATATCGAATCTGCTTAATGCTCTCTTTGATTCTAATGTAAAGAGTTCAGTATTTGATCTTGCATATTCATGTATATCTTTATCATCGGGAAGGAATGCCCTTTCGCAGACGATATCTTTCATGTTGTTCAGAAGACCATAAATCCCCTGAAAACCGAGGTTGGACATCCCGACGTGGTATGTATTCGGGTAAACAAGGGCAACAGTAATCCTGCCTCCCGGATCTTTATAAGCCGTGCCTTTTTCTCTGGATAACAGGAAGTCTGCTCTTTCCCTAAGTTTCCGGCTCACATCATCACCAATACACTTAGCATGGCTATTGACCATATGATGTCAAGGGGAAGCTGAATTTCGCATGTTGAATCCAAAAGCAGGTCTGTTCTTGGCTCGAACTCATCATCTGCAAGCCATAGGATGATTGTTACCGGTATCCTGGGCATAGGAAACAGCTTGCAGGAAGCATCTCCGTAAGCCAGTGCTTCAGCACAGAGTTCTTTCCCCCTCTTTATAAAACCCTCTTTATCATCTCCAAATCTTTTTGCAAGGTTGTCTAAAGGCAGGACATGGCTCCCTCTGAAGAATATCTCTCCGCCTTTTATATTAACTGGTTTCAAAAGTCTCCCTGCAAACGGGATGTGCTTTGCATGAACAAGGTACCAGAGGCAGGAATGGATGAAAAAGTACCCGTGTCTTTTTATAACGGCTTCTCCTGTCGCATCTGTGATTTTGATAATCTTTTTTTCAGGACTCACATGAAAATCTGTGCAGAAGGATTTTACAATGTAATTGCCGTGCTTTTCGTCATAGAGCACAGCGGCATTTTTGCATACTTCTGCGGGATCAAGCCCTTTCAGTGTCTGCCATGCCTTTTCTTCTCCGGAGGATATCATTTATAAATAATACCATATGGTGCCGGGCTTCAATTCAGCTTTGGAATTTTGGATGCTAATCCAGTTATACTAATATTATGAAATGCAGAGAATGTGGCGGGACAATAAAGCTCATTATTGCCTGAAGACGGGTAACCTTAAACTGCATGGACTGCGGTAACAAATTCCCATTGAAAGAATATATAAATGAAATGGATGAAGAAAGCCTGGAACGTATTTCCCTCCGCCCCAGTGACAGGGTTTAGAAATCGCTTAATTCAGCCTTCCTTCCTGCTTTAACCTGTTCACTATTTCTTTTATCTTCGGCAATGCTTCGAGCGTTGCTTTTTCACCTTCAAGCGTTGCTTCATGCCTCTTTGTAAAATCGGAGCTGCCGATAAAACCGACCTTTGGCTTTATCACGACATCTGCGTTTGCGAGCTGGATAGCGGATAGTTTAGAATGCATTATGATTATTGACTGAAGGATCGTATCAATAGTCCCTTTCGGGACGGATGAATCAAGGTCGCTTGATATGTCAACTGCAATAACAATATCTGCCCCAAGCCTTCTTGCTGCATCAACAGCCACAGGACTTACAACTCCGCCGTCAACATACGTCCTGCCGGAAATATTTACCGGCATGAATACTCCGGGAATTGAACAGCTTGCCCTTACTGCTGTGCCTGTATTGCCGCTTCCGAATATGACCTCCCTGCCGCTCTGAATGTCCGCTGCAACAGCATAAAAAGGGATTTTTAATTTTTCTATCGGTGTGTTTCTCAGGATATAATTTATATATCCTTCGAGCTTTTCTCCTTTAATAAAGCCATTGTCAGGGATTGTCAGGTCAATAATATCGTCTCTCTCTATCGCAAAAGAAAGCTTCTGAAGTTCAAATGCATTAAAGCCGTAGGCATACAGGGAACCCACAAAACTCCCTGCGCTTGTGCCGACTATCATGTGCACAGGGATTTTGTTTGATTCGAGAACCTTGAGCACACCGACATGGGCAAACCCTTTTGCTGCGCCTGCTCCCAGAACCACTGCAATCTTTGCCTGCTTTGCCGGGGGTAGAATTTCCTTTGTGATACAGGAGAACAGAAAGACAAGAAGAAACACGGCTGCTGAAACAGTAATCGTCTTATTCATATCGCATATCATAAGTATAAAAATAATTCTTCTGCATGACATTTGTCAAAAAAAGATTTTGGATGCCCTTCCAGACTTTTTATTTCATGCTAAAATTAAATCTATGAATATCGTTACTGCAAAAGGATTAATAAAAGACTATAACTCTCTGAGAGCGGTTGATAACATAGATTTTGAAATAACAAAGGGTGAATGTTTCGGTTTTCTCGGCCCGAATGGCGCAGGCAAAACAACAGTAATGCGCATTATATATTGTTTCATGCCGCCGGGCTCCGGTGAAGTGAAGGTATTCGATATTGATGTAACCAGAGACCCGGGCAGGATAAAGTCATGCATCGGCGTTATGCCGCAGGAGGATAATCTCGACCCTGATCTCTCGGTGTTTGAGAATCTCATTGTCTATGCAAGGTATTTTGATATCCCTAAAAAAGAATCATCGCCCCTTGCATGGGAACTCCTCGATTTTGTCGAATTAAGGGAAAAGGCAACTGTAAAGATAGGGAACCTGTCAGGAGGAATGAAGCGGAGGCTCGTGCTCGCAAGGTCACTGATTAACAATCCAGAGCTTTTAATCCTTGATGAACCGACTACCGGCCTTGATCCGCAGAGCAGGCATGCGGTATGGGATAAGCTTAATTATCTGAAATCCAAAAATACAACACTGATACTCACAACTCATTATATGGAAGAGGCTGAGATATTGTGCGATAGGGTGGCGATCATGGATTCCGGAAAGATTTTAACAATAGATACCCCTTTAAATCTGATGAAACTGCATGGGGGGAATCTCGAGGATGTTTATTTGAAGCTTACAGGGAAGGCACTGAAGGATTGATATCATGGCTATTCCGGCAGAACATGGCATTGTCGCTCATTCTCGTCCCGAATACTTTCGGGACTCCGAGGCTTTTGCCTCTTTATCATTGATATATTATCTGACTATCAGCAAAAGAAGCCGCGACAATACTATGTTCTGCCGGAATAAGGTTAAATAAAAAAGATGAAACTGAAACGGGCATTCAGGGTATGGCAAAGGAACTTCACGGTTTACACGAAGCTCTATAAATCGAGTCTTGCCCTGAATTTTGTTGAGCCTATACTCTATCTTGCAGCCCTTGGGCTTGGACTGGGGGCATTCGTGCAGCAGATAAACGGGGTGCCTTATATAAAGTTTATTGCACCGGGTATCATTGCATCTTCTTCGATGTTTGCTGCAATCTATGAATGCACCTACGGCACATACGTCAGGATGACCTATCAGAAGACATTCGATGCAATCCTTGCAACACCTGTTGGTATTGATGACCTTATAGCAGGTGAACTTATGTGGGGAGCCACAAAAAGCCTGCTCTACGGCACAATAATCATAATTGTAATATCGCTGTTTGGACTAGTGGATTCCCCGCTTATCATACTTGTTATTCCTGTGCTCTTTATAACAGGGCTGATCTTTGCCGAGATATCAGTAATATTTACGGCCCTTGTGCCGGGCATAGACTCTTTTAATTATTTCTATACCCTGTTCATGACACCAATGTTTCTTTTTTCAGGCATCTTCTTCCCTTTAGACAACCTTTCCCCGATCGTTTCAAAGATCGCTTTTTTCACGCCGTTATATCATCTTGTGAACATCTGCAGGGGATTGGCATCAGGACAATTGGCTCTGTGTACATGGGATACGGTGTGGATTTTGGTAGTCGTTGTATTGCTTGCTCCATATTCTTTCAGGCTTATGCGAAGGCGGGTTATAAAATGAGATCCTTAGCAGGTCAGCATAAATGAGGGGATTATTTTTTCTGCTCTATCAGATGTAACAACTCGGTATAGGAAATAATTTTTACCCCAAGAGACTCTGCCTTCCGGAGCTTTGATCCGGGGTCTGTTCCAACAACGAGATAACTGGTGTTTTTTGATATTGATGATGTGGTATGTGCGCCGAGGCTTTCGATGAGGTCTTCTACCTCATTTCTTGGTTTTGGCAAAGTCCCTGTTATGACAAAGCTGAGGTTATCCAAAGGCTTGATCTGTTTCTCCTCGCCCTCAAAATCCGGATTGGTTAACTTCAGCCCCAAAGATTTCAGTGTCTTGAGAATATGAAGATTTTCCCGGTCATTGAAAAAGTCAGATACTGAATGAGCAATCTTGTCACCCATCTGTTTAATCTTTAAAATCTGTCCAGGTTTTATATGATACAGGTTTTCGAGATTCTCGAAATTCTTTGCAAGCTGTTTTGAAGCATATTCACCCACATGCAATATGCCGAGGCTATAGAGGAATCTTGCAAGGGTTGTATGCTTGCTTTTTTCGATAGCATCAATCAGGTTCTGTGAAGATTTTTCGGCGAACCTCGGGAGTTGCAGCAGGTCTTCCTTCTTTAGCCTGTACATATCGATAAAATGGTTTATGAGCCCTTTTGAATAAAGAAGCTCTACATTCTTTTCGCCAAGCCCCTCGATATCCATTGCTCCCCTTGAGGCAAAATGGAATATCTTCTCCTGAACCTGAGCAGGGCAGTTAAGGCCGATACACCTGAAAGCTACTTCACCTTCTTCCCTTAAGACTGTTGATCCGCATACAGGGCATTTCTCAGGGACAGGAAAGGGCTTTTCCCTGCCGGTCCTCTTTTCTTTGATAACAGATATCACATGCGGAATAACATCTCCGGCCCTTTCAACAACTACTGTATCGCCTATCTGTATATCCTTTCTCTCCATCTCATCCCAGTTATGCAAAGTGGAACGCGAAACAGTAACTCCTCCGATCCTTACCGGCTCAAAAATGGCAAAGGGTGTTATAACCCCTGTCCTCCCAACACTACCCTGTATATCCTTTATCTTTGTAATGCCCTGATGGGCAGCGAATTTGTACGCTACTGCCCAGCGCGGCTCACGTGTCTTCATCCCGAGCTGCTTTTGCAATCCAAAATCATTTACCTTTACCACAGCGCCATCAGTCTCAAACTTAAAACCAACCCGTTTATCCTCTATCTCTTTTACCGCGTGCATCACCTTCTCAATACCTCTTTCCTCTGTTATGTCAGGTATAGGAAACCGGGCTTTTTTCAGCCACTGAATAAACTCATACTGTGTATGAAAATTAATTCCCTTTATCGCTCCCATCCCGTAGCAGGCCAGGTGGAGTTTCCGTGAAGCAGTAATCGAGGAATCAAGCTGTCTCACAGATCCGGCTGCAGCATTCCTCGGATTTGCGAAGGGGGGCTCACCCTTATTTTCTCTATCCTTGTTAAGCTTTTCAAACTCTGAGATGTCCATATACATTTCTCCCCGGATATCAATTTCTTCAGGGATGATACCAACCCCTCCTATTTTCATAGGGACAGATCTGATTGTTTTGATATTACGGGTAACATCTTCTCCTTCATATCCATCCCCTCTCGTAGAGGCCTTGAAAAGAAGACCGTCTCTGTAAGTCAGCTCTATGGCAAGTCCATCATACTTCGGTTCAACCGTATATTCAATATCCTCATCAGATTTGAGGAGCCTCTTAATTCTCTTGTCGAATTCCTCCAAATCATTATATGTAAAGGCATTATCAAGCGATAGCATCGGTTCCGTATGTTTTACTTTCTCGAACTTATCGAGTGGCGGCGCTCCTACCCTCTGTGTAGGAGAATCAGGCAGGATATAATGATATTTGTCTTCTAAATCTTTTAAATGAAAATAGAGCCTGTCATACTCTTCATCAGATATAACGGGAGAGTCGAGGACATAATAGCGGTAGCAGTGGTAGTTCAGGTCTTTAACAAGTTTTTCGGTTTCGTGCTTGATTTGTTCGGTTATCTTATCTTGCATGGAGTTATCTTTTTTATGCTACTGGTCTGTTATTTCTACAAGAAACCTCAATGCTTCTAAAGCAGCCTCCTCTTTATTTTCCTCTCTGCTGCCTGTCAGTCTCAATTCCTTTGAAAAAGTCATGCCTTTTTTGCTTACTGCTATATACACAAGTCCCCTTTCTTTTCCTTCAAGAACATCAGGTCCAAGATTGCCGGTAGTTGATACTGAAAAATCTGTTTTCGTCAGGGCCCTTATTTTTTCAGCCATCTCCCGTGCAGTTTCCTCACTTACCGCTCCATATTTAGAAATGATAGCAGATGAAACACCCAAAATCTCCTTTTTCATTTCTGCCGAGTAAGAAACAACTCCTGCCTCAAAAAAGTTGCTCGCACCCGGAAGCGCTGTTATATAATGGCTGATAAGTCCGCCAGTGCAGGATTCCGCAACTGAACAGGTTAAGTTATTTTTATTAAAAAGCTCATGAACCCTCTGGATAATCTTTAAGGTCTTTTTATTCATAGTTTTTCTTCTTCCCAAGGTGCTTCCTTATTTCATTTATGAAATATTCTCCATAGCGTTCAAGCTTGGCTTCGCCAACTCCGCTGATTTTTCTCATATCGGATAATGTCGCCGGATAGTGTCTGCACATCTCATGCAATGTTTTATCTGAGAATATGATATATGGGGGGACCTGCTGCTCGTCTGCAAAATTTTTCCGGATGATACGGAGCCTTGCAAAAAGAGACATATCATATTGCCCCATGTCAAGATCTTTCACAGTCTGTTTCTTGGCCTTTTTCTCTTCTTGTTTCAATGCTGTGACCTGTTCTTTCCCATAGAGCACGTTAGAGCCTTTTTCTGTAATCTTGAGAACAGGGTACCGGTCACCATCCTGACGGATAAAACCCTGTGCCAGGAGTTCATCAACAAGAAACCGCCAGTATTTCTTATCCTGGTGTTTTCCCGCGCCATAGGTTTTAATCTTGTCGTGCTGAAGCTCACGGATGCGCTTTGTATCAGCGCCTGTCACAATATCTATAATCTGGCCGATTCCGAACCGTTGCTGTGTCCTCGAAATGGCTGACATGAGTATCTGAGCATCTGTGGTGATGTCGATTTGTTCCAGACTTCCGGAACAGATATCGCAGGCGCCGCAATTATTCTCCGGATACTCCTCCCCAAAGAAACCAAGAAGGTGTTTGCGCCGGCATACATTATGTGAAGCAAAACCTACCATCTGGTTGAGTTTTTGCAAAGCAATGGAGCGTTCATTTTCATCTAATATCTGATCAATGAAATAGCGTATTTTCGGGATATCTCCCCTGCTGAAAAAAAGAAGACAGCGGGCCAACTCTCCGTCACGGCCTGCACGGCCTGTTTCCTGATAATAAGCTTCAATATTCCTGGGGAGATCCGCGTGAATTACAAACCGGACATTGGATTTATCTATGCCCATACCAAAGGCAATAGTCGCTACAATGACTGACGCCTCATCCCTGTTAAATGCCTCCTGATTCCTGGTCCTTTCCTCTGTTGTTAATCCAGCATGGTAAGGCAGAGCTTTAATTCCCTTTGATACTAAAAACTCAGCCATATCCGTAACAGAGTCGCGGGTTGTGCGATAGATGATGCCTGAGTCGCCGGAATGCTCCTTGAGAAATTCAAGTATCTGCAAATCCACCCTTGTCTTTCTTTCTGCCTGATAAAAAAGGTTGGGGCGGTTAAATGATGCACGGATAATATGTGGAGATCTCAGTCCGATCCTGCTGATGATATCCTCCTGGACTCTCTGTGTAGCTGTTGCCGTAAACGCTGCAATCGGGATATCTGAAAAATTCTTTGGAATAAGAGACAGGCTGAGGTAGTCAGGACGGAAATCATGGCCCCATTCGGAAATGCAGTGGGCTTCGTCTATGGCAAAAAGCGCTATGGGAACGGTTTTTAGTGTCTCAAGGAAATGCGGCATTGCAAAACGTTCAGGCGCAATGTAGAGCAGTTTTATTTTATTGTATTTCAACATGCGGTATATATCGGCAATCTCATGTGCATCCAGTGAACTGTTCATAAATGCCGCGGATATCCCGTTTTCTAAAGCAGCGTCAACCTGGTCTTTCATCAGGGAGATCAGCGGACTGATAACAATAGTGGTCCCTTGCATCATCTTTGCAGGCAACTGATAGCAGAGAGACTTTCCTCCGCCGGTGGGCATTACTGCAAAAACATCCTGTTTGTTTAAAATGCTTCGAATGATGGATTCCTGATCCGGGCGGAATGACTGAAACCCGAAGACTGTCTTCAGTGTGTCGAGTATTGCCGGTTCTTTACTCTGCCTTAAAGTAATCATCGGTAAATATTGTAGCACATGTTTTATAGTGGTTTTGATATAATTGGTCAAGCGCTTTGTCCTTGTATGTTTTTAAGGAGACTTAGATGATCATCGGTGTTCCGAAGGAGATTAAGAAGGGGGAGTTCAGGGTCGGGATGACGCCTTATGGAGTTGAAGACCTAAAGCCTGATAATCACACAATTCTCATCGAGACAGATGCAGGGACAGGCAGTTATTTTTCAGATGATGAATACCGGAATGCAGGCGCTGAGATAGTCGACAGAAATGTCTTATTTGGCAAAGCAGACCTCATTATCAAGGTTAAGGAACCGCTACTCCGGGAATATGCTATGCTCAGAGATAATCAGGCTATATTCACCTTTCTGCACCTGGCAGCAAACCAGGAACTGATCGATCTCCTCCTTAAGAAAAAAATAACCGGTCTCGGATATGAAACCTTGCAAAAAGATGGCAGCTTGCCCTTATTGGCGCCCATGAGTGAGATCGCTGGAAGGATGGCGCCTATTATGGCTGCATACTATCTCCAGAAGATTCACGGAGGGGAGGGGCTTCTCCCGACAGGGGTATTGGGTGTAGAACCGGCAAAAGCGGTTATACTCGGCGCAGGCGTTGTCGGGATAAATGCGGTGCGTGACTGTGTAGGCCTCGGAATGGATACGGTTGTTATGGATATAAGAATGGAAAGGCTGCAGAAGATAGATGAGATGTTTCCGGGAAGAGTAAAGACACTTCCGGTTACCATACATAATATAAAAGAAGAGATTAAGGATGCTGATATTGTCATAGGCGCTGTTCTTGTACCGGGCGGAAAAGCTCCTGTGCTTATAAAGAGAGACATGCTCAGGACAATGAAAAAAGGGGCTGTCATAGTAGATGTTTCAGTGGACCAGGGAGGATGCTTTGAGACCTCTCATCCGACTACTCACGATGCTCCGGTTTACGAGGTCGAAGGGATTCTCCATTATACAGTTGCGAATATGCCGGGTGCGTATCCGAAGACTTCGACCATTGCATTAACTAATGTCACACTCCCCTATATCAAAACTTTAGCTAATAAAGGGATTGATAAGGCGGTCACTGAGGACCCTGTTATAAGAACCGCACTCAATACCTACAAGGGTTTTATTGTGCATAAAACCCTTGCGGATTCTATGGGATATGATTATAAGAGCCTGGATGAGATAAAATAGAGGAATAAAATGCGAATAATATTTTTCATCATATCTTTAGTCTTCATACTTTCAGGGTGTGTTGAAAACGTCAAACCGGTAAAGAAAATTCCACCGGTAGAAAAACATATAAAAAATGTCACTCAGATTACCTTAGACGGTGACAATGGCGAGGCCTATTTCAGCCCTGACAACCGCAAACTTATCTACCAGTCAAACAGGGGTATATACGCATGCGACAAGATTTGGATTATGAACACAGACGGTTCAGACAAGCATATGGTAAGTCCGGACCATGGGGCTAATACATGCTCTTTCTTTTTCCCTGATGGCCGTAGGATAGTTTTTTCTTCTACAAGTCATCTCCCGGGCGTCTGTCCGCCAAAACCTGTGATGCCTCAGGCCGCCGGTCATGTTTGGCCATTGTACCCTTATAATATCTTTGTGGCAGATCTTGACGGGTCTAACCTTAAGAAGATTACTGACAACCCTCAATATGATGCGGAACCTATTGTCTCTCCTGACGGCAGACAGATTGTGTTTGGTTCTCAGAGGCATGGCGACTTTGATGTCTATATAATGAACTCTGACGGCACTAATGTGCGCAGGCTTACAGACAGGATTGGATACGATGGCGGCCCGTGGTTTTCTCCTGACGGAAAGAAGATAGCATGGAGGGCCTGGTATCCTGAAACCAAAGAGGAAAAGGCGCAATGGCGTGACTGTATGAAAAATAACTATATTGTCCCTGTACCCCTTGACCTCTGGGTGATGGATTCTGACGGAACGAATAAAAAAATGATACTGCATAACAGAGCTGTAAATTTTGCGCCTTCATGGCATCCTGACGGCAGGCGTTTGATCTTCTCAAGCAATATGGACGACTGGCGCGATGACACAAAGAGGTACGGCCACAACTTCGAACTCTATCTTATCAATATTGACGGCACCGGTCTCGAAAGATTAACCTACAATAAGGTTTTCGACGGTTTCCCCATGTTCTCGCCGGACGGGAAAAAACTGGTCTTTGCCTCAAACAGGAACCCCAAAAAACCAAGGGCAACAGACATATTCATCGCTGACTGGGTTGAATAGCCCTTTAGTATGAGAAACAGAATGAGATTCTTGTTATCTGTTTTTCTATTTTTTCTCACAGCCATTCCTGTTAGTCTGCAAGCTGACGAAATCTCTCTGAAAGACCTGAAAATTCATCACGATATTAAAGTCGTACTTTATCCGGCAGACCATTCCTTTATTGCAGAAGACACAATAACAGTGCCTGACCATCTTCTTCCTGAATTTCATTTCCTTCTTCATAAAGGAATGAATCCGCTATTGCAGACCATTGGCGCAGGCATGGCGAAAGAGAGAACCGATAAGCAGGATGATATCTATGAATCCTACAGGGTCAAACTCCCTAAAGGCACGAATACCTTCACGCTGAAATACGGCGGCGCAATAAACCATCCCCTGAAACAGCATGGAAAAGAGCAGGCAAGGGGGTATAGTCATACTGCCGGGGTTATAAATGAAGAAGGAGTTTATCTTGAGGGAAGTTCATTCTGGTATCCGGTCTTTGATGAATCGTTTCTCACTTTCGATCTCCGGATAGAAATGCCTCCGGACTGGGATGCAGTGAGCCAGGGTGAGCGCAAACTTCATACTAAAGATGATGTTATAACCCGTGTTCTTTGGCGCTCTGCAGAACCTCAGGAAGAGATCTTCCTCGTAGCTGCAAGGTTCAGTGAATACATAAAATCCTCAGGCAGGTATGATGCCATGGTCTTTCTCCGGAAACCTGATAAGGGACTTGCAGAAAAATATCTGGATGCAACAACCCGCTATATTGACATGTATGAGAAGCTCATAGGCCTCTATCCGTACAGGAAATTCGCCCTTATTGAAAACTTCTGGGAGACGGGATTCGGAATGCCGTCTTTTACACTCCTTGGCCCGAAAGTTATCCGTTTCCCTTTTATCATTAACTCTTCTTACCCTCATGAAATCCTTCACAACTGGTGGGGAAACAGCGTTTACCCTGATTATGCAGGGGGAAACTGGTCGGAAGGGCTGACTGCATATCTTTCGGATCATCTACTTAAAGAACAGCAGGGAGGTGGTCTGGAATACCGTCAGGCCACGCTACAGAAATATACAGATTATGTATTCAAAGGCAGGGATTTTGCGCTGACTGAGTTTCGTTCAAGGCACAGCACATCCTCGGAAGCAATAGGATACGGCAAATCCCTGATGTTCTTCCATATGCTGCGACAGGACCTGGGAGATGAGGTTTTTTTAAAAGGGCTCCGGGAATTTTACCGTGATAATCTCTTTAAGCTTGCTGCTTTTACCGGACTGAGAAAGAGCTTCGAACATGTTTCAGGAAAAGATCTGAAAGAAGAATTCGGTCAATGGATAGAAAAGAAAGGCGCGCCTGAATTGAAGGTGGGCGATCTGAATGTAAAAAAGGAGAATGATAAATATATTCTTGCTGCGATCATAGAACAGATGCAGCAGGGGACATTATTTCACCTGCGCGTTCCGGTTGCAGTGACTCTAAAAGGGCAGCAGGCTGCATATCAGATGGTGGTCAGCATTACTGAAAAGAGGGCAGAGATAAAACTTGATTTGAACTCAAGACCATTGCGAATTGACATTGATCCTGAATTCGACCTGTTCAGAAGGCTCAGTCGCGATGAAATGCCTCCGGCAATAACACAGGCCTTGGGTTCAAAAAAGATGCTTGTGCTCCTTCCTGCTTCAGCAAGTAAGGCAATGCTTCAGGCTTATCAGGAATTTGCAAGGGCATTGAACGCTGCAGGCCCGGATGAGACAGAAGTGAAACTCGACAATGAAATAAAACAACTGCCTTCAGATCAAGCAGTTACTGTAATAGGTCGTGAAAACAGATTTTTCAGAGAATTTATTTCAGCCTTATCTGCATATGAAGCAACTATGAGTGATGAATCGGTGCGTATAGGAAAAGATGAAATCCCCTTCAGCAATCACTCGCTGGTATTAGCCGCAAGGAATCCTGCGAACAAAGATACGGCAATGATGTTCATACACTCGAATCTGCCTGAAGCGCTTCCCGGCCTTGGCAGGAAACTGCCGCATTATCATAAGTACAGTTATCTTGTTTTCGAGGGAAATGAACCGGTAAATACTGCCAAGGGCCGCTGGCCTGTACTGAATTCTCCCATGACAGTCTTTATTCCGGGAGAAGATGGGAAAGTTGAGAGGGTTGAAATGGGGAAATTAAACCACAGGAAACCACTGGCAACATTGCAACCATCTTTTTCAGCAGAAGAGATGACTGAGACGATAAGATTCCTCGCAAGTGATCAGCTCAAAGGTCGTGGCCCGGGCACAAGAGAACTTGATCAGGCAGCAGAATTTATTGCCTGGAAATTCAGGGAAGCAGGTCTCATAACGGCAGGAGATGCAGGAGACGGTTATTTCCAGACGTGGGAGGAAAAGGATATTGGCAATCCGGAACATAAATTAGTATTGAAGAATGTTGTGGGCGTAATCCCGGGCACAAAGCCTGAATGGTCTGACCAGAGCATAGTAATCGGCGCACACTATGATCATTTAGGCGCCGGCTTCTCAGGGGCAACAAGGGAGAACATGGGACAAATCTATCCCGGAGCTGATGATAATGCGAGCGGAGTATCAGTCCTTATCGAGCTTGCAAGGGTTCTGGGTAAAGTTCTGAAGCCTGAACGCAGTGTGGTCTTTATTGCTTTTACCGGTGAAGAAACCGGCAGGAAAGGATCAAAGTATTATATTGATAGCGAAAAGCGCTATCCTGCTGCAAAATGTACCGGGATGCTGAACCTCGATACTGTAGGACGCCTTGGCAAGAATAAACTGCTGGCGCTTGGAGCAGGTTCTGCAAAGGAGTGGATTCATATCTTCAGGGGAGCTGGTCACCTGTCCGGCCTTGAGATCGAAGCGGTCTCCGAGGAACTTGATTCCAGTGACCAGAAGACCTTTCAGGAGGCAGGGATACCCGCAGTACAGCTTTTCACCGGACCTCATCCGGATTACCATAAACCAACCGATACAGTGGACAAGATAGATGCTGAAGGTCTCGTGAAGGTAGCAGCAGTTACAAAGGAAGTTGTTGAATACCTTGCAAAAAGGGAAGGGCCACTGAGTGCAACTCTTCAATCAGAGCAGAAATCCGGATCTGAACCAAAAAAAGAGAGGAAAGTCAGCCTCGGCATTATCCCTGACTTTGCCTTTAGCGGCAAAGGATGCAGGCTCTCTGGTGTTGTGCCTGGTTCACCTGCAGAGAAGGCAGGGCTCAGAGAAGGAGATATCATTATCCTCGTCAATACTGCTGTTGTAAATAAACTCAAAGACCTTTCTGATGCTCTTAAAACATTCAAGCCGGCAGAAAAGATCTCAGTAACTTTCTTAAGGGAAGGGGAAGAGAAAACTGTTGATGCATTTTTAACAGAGAGATGAACAGACTCCAAGTTAAATCCTTTCATTGTCTAATTTTAATTGTTAATATATCTTTAAATAATTTCAATCGCATAAAATTGCCTCATAATACTCCCCCTTGCTTCTATGCTTCTGATAATTAATCTGAGCAATTCTCGGAGAAGTATTTGCATAACAATAGAGGCATCCATTTATACATGTATCATACTGCCCTATATCTTTGCTCGGTATACAACCACAGTCTTTCCTCTGCCCTAAATCTTTCATGGCTTTTGTTCTTTCCCCTTTGAATCCTATAAAAGGTAGTAACCCTTCCTGTGGAGGCACATACCCCAGGAACTCCACCAATTCCTTATCGTGACTGAATTGCCGAATCATAAGTTCATCATCAATACATTTGTTGTGCTTTATTCCGTATGCTGATAAATCAGAAGCTTCAGTACAGGTTGCTATGTTGATATTCCACTCCTTGTTTATTTCCTGAAGTCCTTTAGCTATCTCTGACATATCCTCAAGGGTAAATTCCTTACAATCCCTGAACCCTGATGATATTAAATTCTGACGGACTTTTTTGTACAGGTTAATATCAATAAAACTGATTACAAGTTTCTCTGTATGTGTATGTATCTGCTTCCCGATTCCGTAAAGCTTATCAAGCAGGACATCAACTGTTATGGTACTGGTCAGAATTAACGGGTCAAATCTCCATACAACTCTCCCCTTACCAATAGTCTCGGATAGCCTTTTAAAAGCATCTATCCTCTGCTGCAACGGAGGAACTTTAGGTTCTAATTTTTCTTGCTCGTAGTCATTCAGGGTATAAGTGAAGTAGTAATTGATTCCTCTCCTGTAAATCTCAGGCAGGTTCTTCATCATAGGGTCTGCATTCTTAGTCCAAAACACTATTGCTCTTGTTTTGCCAAAGGAGACATATCTCGACTGTCCATTGAACCGATTAATCCACTTCACATAGCCTGTCCTCAGCCTGTGCATAAACCAATCGGAATAAAAGGCAGGGATGTCTGTTGCCCTGCTTGCCGAGATGATGACAGGGGCTATTCCCTTAACCGTGCCGTTAGGGGTTTCTATAGTGACCTTTTGCCAACCTCTGAATGACATAAATACTCCTGATTTGTTCAGTTTATTTTGACACAGTTTTGGGGGATTGTGTATTCGAACCTCCGACTGTGCTTGTAACTGCTTGAATATAAATATCTATTTTGCATGAAAAATATCCCACGAACCCGCTATGAACCCAAGGCCTCTCTCTAAAATGTGGATATATAAAAAAGACATTTATCCCTTGACTAACAGACAAATATCTCATATAGTATTTGAAAGGAGAGGCTAAATGACATTATCAGCAACAAAAACAAAACCTGTTCCAGTCCCAAAGGCTGTTATGATGATCAGGGATCTGAGTGCTCAAATTGAGAACAAAGATGAGATGCATGCCCTCATAAAACATGGGATGCCCATTCGTGTAGCAGACAATCTTAAGTCTTTGCTGTCTCTCGGTGATAACGATCTTGCACAGATCCTTGGCATAACATCGAAGACCCTTCAGAGAAAACGCAAGGCGCGTACAGCTTTAACACCAGTGGAAAGTGACCGTCTCTATCGAGTTCAAGCAATTTTCGCACTGGCGATTAAAGTTCTCGGTGCCCCTGAGGATGCAAAGGAATGGCTGAGCACGCCGCAGATTGACCTGGGAGACCGCGTGCCACTCGAACTTCTTACCACATCAGCCGGGGCAGCACTTGTCGAGGAAGTACTGAACCGCATGGAATACGGTATCCTTGCTTGATCAGAGTCTGGCACATAGGCAAGAAAGAGTACGCCCATGAGTTTTGGTCCGGCAAGGGGGCTTTTTATTGGGGCGGTCGCTGGACACCGAAAGGATATCCCGTGATTTACACAAGTGAAAGTAAGGCACTGGCTCTTTTGGAAATCCTCATCCGTTTTAAGCGCCAGACTGCCAGTAAACTTCAATGGGTGATCGGGCATGCCGATATTCCCGATTACACTATCTACACTCCTCCTGATAAAGACCTCCCCATAGATTGGCGTACATATCCATACCCTCCCTCTACAGTAGCGTTCGGGCTGTCATGGCTCAAGGCGGCAAAATACGCTGTTCTGTCAGTTCCATCAGCATTAGAACCAGCATCCCGAAACTACCTCATCAATGCAAAACATCCGGACGCCGGCAAAATCCATTTTAGCAGTGTGCAAGACTATCTCCTCGATCACAGAGCATAAGGGGTTTGGAACATGTGATTTACTCATTATTTGTCAATAAATAGAACCGTCCCTTTTTTTGATTTACGTCTCTCAAACCTTTGATAATAGTGTCATTGCGAGCACCTGAAAGGTGCGTGGCAATCTCGTTGATAACTGAGAGATTGCTTCGTTTCACTCGCAATGACGATTCTTATCGCTGGATCTGGGTTATATTTTGTTACACTTTTTACAATAAACAGGTTATAAAGTATTACATTATGTTTCAGGCTAAGAATAAACTGATTATTCAAGACCTGACCCTATTTGTGAATATATGACCCTATTTGTGAATATAAAGAAAGATTTATTACTTTACTTATCTAACAGAGAATAAAAATAATGTCTGCGACTTTCAAGGAATTTTATTTCAGAAACAGGAGCATATTTAGAAATTATGAAATTGAACTCTATCCCTTCCATAGGAGGAGGAGAAGTTTCTTCATAGGTAAGTTTTGTTTTGATAATCTTATTAAAAATATCCTCATTTTCAGATAGAATCTGAATGAGTTTTTCAAATTCTTCGGTCTCAATGAAGAAATAATTTGATAGATCATTAATACTATCCTTAAACAATTGTTTAACTCTATCTTTTATTATTGCTTCTCCCAAAAAGAATTTCTCGAAATGCAATATAAGTTTAATAAATGTTTTGCTCGATGATGAGATTGTCTTTATTGTGTCTGCTATTTGAATATATGCTTCTCTGAAATTTTTTGTTAAATATTCATCCAAAACTGTAAGGGATGGAAATTCTTCTTTAAGAGCAATAGTCATGAGAGACGATTTTTGCTCAATTACTAATATATACTGGTCTGTTTCTATTATCCAATCTGCCTTATTTTTTGCACCTTCAGTGATAATTTTTCTATATTGTATTTTCTTAAGATAATATCGTAGAACTTCTTCAATATATCGTTCATAATATTCTCCGAATTTGTTAGTGAATGCCTGTGAACCTTGTTCCATATATTTATTTCTTATAATCCAGTAAATACCCTCATACAATTTTTTTGCCCATATAAATGAGTTAGAAATGATGAGTTTGCCTCTATCGGTTTTTATAAGAGGTTTTATGTATAGTGGGTTATTAGGGATACTTGATGTTCTATAAAAGTTATAATCACCTATAAAAAAAGCCAAGCACTTTGATAGATTATCTTCGGTCAATATTGGATATTTTTCTTTTAACTCATCTGATATTTTTATATTGAGCAATGATGATGCATTATAGTTATAAGCATATCCTGCAAGTAAAAGTTGTGAAAAATTGTTGATATTAAATCCCGTTATATCTAATAAATCTTCATCAGGGAGTCTATGGGTGGGTAACAATAAAGGAATTTCCTGAAGCATAATGTAATATCGCAGGAAGTTATAGTAAATGTTTGCAGCCCTAAGAATTTCCTGATACCAAAATTGTTTTTGAGACAATCCAAATAATATATGTGTCTTCATATCTTCCTGACTTACTTCAGTCTTTTTTGCTTTTGCTTCATCATCGCTTACTTTTATAAGAAGATTATTCAATCTGTACACGTCTTCAATCTGAGACGTTAGTGACCTATATTCATTCGATAACTTAATCGCAAGATAAGACAAGTCGGCTAATCCCCAAGCTGTCATGGGCTGTTTTAACACTTGTAGCAGTCCTCCTATATATTGCTTCCATTCCACATATTTAAAAAATTCCTTATTTAGAAATAATTCTTTGGATTGGTCTGCAAGCAATATAAGTAGATTGTCCAACTTGTATTTCTTTATTGCTCTCTCTAATTCATTCATTTTTTTCAAAAAAACATATAATGAATCATTTGTCTTAACCCATCAATCGGATACTTACCTTTCAAAGGGCTCATCGGAGTCCTGTTTATCTCTCTGTTGATTTCAATGATTCTTGCCTTCTCTAATCCCCCTTCTCTCCTTATGAAAAAGTCATACTCAAATGCAAACTCATTCATGGAACCAAGCACCTGACGGTTAGAAGTCTTAGCAAAGCCTATCTCCTGATATTCCTTCATGACTCTGTTTATTACATCAAGCCCGAATCCTTCTGCCTGAAGATTGTAGCTGAGATTGATAAGGAACTCCTCTTCGATGTTCCTGAGATTTGCTTTCAGGACTTTGGGAATAAGAAAGGTATATAGGGTTTTCTCATTGGTGAACAGGAGGCACTTTCTCCTCTCTATCCTGAGTAGGTTAGCGTACCAGTTCCCAAGTCCTTCAGTAGGTTGGGGAATCTTGTCAGGTTCAACAAGAGGGACATAGAGTTCTTTAAGGAGTTTTCTGGTGCAGTGGAGAAGTCTCATGGTTAAATATATATAGGTTGGTCAGGTGAATAAATTCTTATTATTTTGTATTGTCATTATGTTCTTTTAAGTGTTTTTTAACGTATTCAATATCTTTTTGAAGTTGCTCTTCACTATATTGTTCTTCTTCTTTTATTCCAAAATTATTATTTAACATCATACCGTTGGTATTGCTATCGAGATGTTGCTTTCTTTTACCAAAAAGTGCACTAAAAAGAACTCCTGAAATTACAATCCCATTAAATATTATGCTTATTAAAAAAAGTACTCCTCCTATTTTAATTAACCAACCAATAACTGGTAAGTTATACACCCAATCCAAAATATTATAAAGCCACAAAATTAATCGGTTTACTGTAATGATTGGAAAAAACAAAGAAATGATAAATAAGATTGGAGCACCAAAAATAAAAATACCATCATATTTTAGTGCATCTAACATTTCATCATCATAATTAGTTCTTGCTTGTTTTTGTGCTTCATAAGCATTACTTGCAAACCCCATATATATAACAAAGCCACCAACCAGTGGAAATCCAATTAAGGATAAAAATCCAGATTTATCTTCAAGGGCAGTTAATGTCAACAATGCAGTTAATGAAACCAATAAGTATGCTCCGAATGTTTTTACTAAAAGCATTGCTCTATCCATTTTTAAGAATGTGAAAAGCAATGCAGTCGGAAACACAAATGCCCATTTCCAGATAAAACCAAAAACGATATTGATTATCCCTAAATAAAAAAGAAATTCTAATATTGTCATATTATTCTATTTTTTCTAATTATAATTATTCCCTTACTGATGAAGGTCATATTCATGCGAACTGATAATTAATTCGATTGCTTTTCCTATCATCTCTTCAGACCTAATTAGAAATATTGAGGGATACCTCTCAGCCCAACCACTTGAAGAAGGTGTTTGTCTTAAATCAGTATCATGAGATAATTCTAATCTTATAAATAATCTAATTTGCGTTTTTTGAGGTTGCAAATAAACAACATTTCTGTTTGTATTAGGACTTTTGAATGATGCCCAGTACTTAGCCTCAGTATAGATTAGAGAAGGAATCTCTGCTTTTATCTCAGATACAATTTTGGATAGCCACCGTAAAGTTGTTGGTGATGATGTAATTAATATGTGCATTTATCAAGCTATCTTTATTTTATCTTATTAGTTATTTTTTTTAATTTATTAAGGTTCTTGTCCATATATATTAGTTCCTTTTGTTCCTGAAAAAAGTAATAAAGCAAGCATCAAAAAGCCATTGAGCACAGGTACCAGTAGAAGCAAAGCATACAGACCACTTTTTTCCAAGTCATGTAATCGTTTTATACAATTGCAAGCAATCGGGTAAATTGATAATGGAAGAAATATATGTGGAAAAATATTATCGGACAGCGCAGAAATAATAACTGCAACCCCACCAAAGAAACAACCAATTATAATTTGAGTTATAAAAAATCTCAGCCTTTTTACTCTCCCCTTTGCAGAAAATAAGTCTTTTATGTAATCAAGTTCTATTGGTGCCATATGCAAAAATCATAGTACAGTCTCTAAGCGATTGCAAGTTATGACAGGGGCTATAGCCTCAACCGTGCCGTTTTGGGTGTTGATGGTTACTTTTTGCCAACCATGAAAGGACATGGGTTCTCCTGAATTATTCGATTTATTTTGACACAGATTCTGGAAGATTTGGAGAAGGATAAATTATTCTTTTGTTCATAGGGGGCAACTAAATGGGGTTCTCCTTAAGGGAATAAAAAAAGTGGTGCTTGCTTCCCTCTCATCTCTCAGCAAATTGTACATCTTGAGACATACAGCTAAAGACTCTTACGTCTGCAACTTTACGTCCTACGACCTTACAACTTTTACGCTGAGTTTGAGAGAAGCAAGTCCACCACTTTTGGTAAACTCTCTTCTTGATTTCATTCTATCAAATTTTAAGTTGTTGTCAAGCTTTTTTTAAAAATAACTGATATTGATTTTGACACAGTTTGAAGGAGGTTCGAAGGGAAGGGGATAGATAACCTTTGACGTGGTCCCAAAAGGTAAAAACATGGTTATTGGCTCTGTTATAAAGGGATCTGGGGTAGGGGAGCAAGTCTTAGAAAAGTCTTAATGAGAGATACAAGATAACGACTGTCGAGGTCCAACTTTATTCCCCACCCCGGGGCCAGTTTTATTCCCCACTTTTTCTGTGGTAAATTTTAAAACTCATCCTGCAAATTTGTCCACTTTTATTATCTGCTGACTATATCACCTCCCTT
>VGWX01000042.1 GCA_016873615.1 Nitrospira sp.
TCAATGATCTGCCTGCTATCCTTGACATAATTTCTTCTAAACTCATATAATTTTTATTCAAACTTGTTTTTATAAATTCGGGGAATTACATTATTATTTTTAATCTGCGCCTGTAGCTCAGTAGGATAGAGCAACTGCCTTCTAAGCAGTGGGTCAGGGGTTCGAATCCCTTCAGGCGCGCCAAGTAAATTTCGATGTTTTAAATTTGCAGTGAATAGTTGATAGTGAATAGTATATAGTTAAGGAATAAAGCATTTTTTTTAATCATATTGTTTTATTCTTAGTGTTAAGCTGTTTGCCGGATGTTTTTAAATGGTGAGTGTAGCTCAATGGTTAGAGCACTGGACTGTGGCTCCAGGTGTTGGGGGTTCAAGTCCCCTCACTCACCCCAACTGAATTCCACGATTGGAATTCAGAGTTAAAAGTGAAAAGTTGAAAGTAAAACATTCTTAAACTTTCGTTTCCGGAATAATAACTTTTAAATTATAACTCTTAACTTTTAACTTTATTGAGTGCGCCTGTAGCTCAGTGGATTAGAGCATCGGCCTCCGGAGCCGAGGGTCGGAGGTTCGAATCCTCTCAGGCGCGCTCTTAACGTAAGTGGGCCGTTAGCTCAGTTGGTAGAGCAGCTGACTCTTAATCAGCGGGTCGCAGGTTCGAATCCTGCACGGCTCACCATATTTATAGAATCAATATGGTGAAAGACTTCCTTTGTTCCCGGGAAGACACCAAGCTCCCAAATTGTCTCTCATCCTTTTTTCCGGAAAGATAATAAAAGTGTTTCAATTTAAGCCAAATAGTTTTAAAATATTATAAATATAAAAATATAAAAATTATTAAAGGAGATAAAGCGATGCCAGGAATGATGATTACTTTTCCATTGGTCGTAGACAAGCAGGTATGCAGCAATTGCAATATGGCTCTGGGTATCGACAAATTATCGCGTAATGTAGTTGATATAAATAAAGATAACAATGGTATGCCAGCTATAATAGTCCGGTGCCCTGTTTGCAAGGCCCTGATAGAATGGGAAACAACGTGCAACTGAAATTTATTTATGGATAAAGGGCGTACCATTGCATTTTGCTTATCCCCCCAAAAGTGCATTTGGATAAAAAGGCGGTAGGCACATATGCATCAAAATCTCTTGAACGCAGAATTTGCGTTTGTATAGTATCTAAACGCAGAATGAAAACATGCACGTTAACCGGGTCATTAAAGCGCCCACAAAGGTACTGTCCGCCTCGGCGGATTCGCCGGGGAGAACACAAGCGCTTTTGCTGCACATATGCCTACCGTCAAGTGCATTTTTTTGCTTATGCAATGATATAATTGAAAAATAACACACTTTAAAAAAGGTGGAGGCAAGATATTATGGCTAAATGGGTAATTGATCCGGATCATTCAGTTGCTGCCTTTGTGGTGCGTCACATGATGGTTGCCAATGTGCATGGACAGTTTAACAAAATCAAAGGTGTAATTCACTTTGATCACAATGACATACCAAATGCGTCTGTCGAATTGTCGATAGATGTTTCCGGTATCTATACCGGGATTCAAAAGCGTGACGATCACCTCCGCAGTCCGGATTTTTTTAATGTTGAAAAATATCCGCACATGACCTTTAAAAGCACTAAAACAGAAATGACCGAAAAGAAGCAGTTTAAAGTATTCGGAGATTTGACTATTCACGGTATTGCAAAACAGATTGCCATTGAGGTGGCATATTCAGGTCCTGAACATAGCCCTTATGGCGAGACAAGCATGGGCTTTACTGCAACAGCTAAAATTAATCGTGAAGACTATGGGATAATGTGGAACGTTGAGCTAAAGAACAGTGGTTTTATGGTTGGCAAAGAGATTCAGATTGTGCTGGATCTTGAGGCAGATCTTGCGTCTTAATGATGCCTATGCCGTAACATATTGATAAATAAGGTAAATATATGATTTACTCTTTATTTGTCGGACATTTGATCCCTTCAAAGGCATAAACTATCCTTTTCTCTTTTTCCTGTCTGTTTGCAGGACAGGGGATTTGTTGGAAGTCCTTAATAAGATTTAATGCCTCTTGCCGGTTAAACAGCCCTTGTAAAGATTCGCTTAGAAGAGAACCCGAGAGCACATCATATATCTTAAAATTCTCTCCATCGGTAACCACAGCGTAGGGGATTTGATAATCCTTAACTGCCCTTGCGAATGCAATTATATATCTTTCCCAGGATTCAATAGCTGTTGAGACACTTCTTATCACCATGAAACTCACAGATGAAATGTTGATTATAAAATCTACACTTACATTTGCCTCGCAATCACTTAATTGAAGCCTGAATTCAGGATTTATTTCTATTTCTTCCGGATTAAAGCCTTTTTCTTTTATAAGCATTTCCCATATTGTCTGATTTATGCCTCGCAACTGCATCATATCAATAAATTCCTCTTCCTTTAATTTTTCTTTTATAAGCTTTTCTCTATCTTCCATAAATTTAACCTCATGCTTTTCTTAATATTAAACCACTCCTTATAATAAGGAATATCTTATATAACATCAATATTATATGTTTCCTGCAGTTTTGTTCCACGTGGAACAAAAGGTATTCTTTAATGCAAAATACCTCTTGTCAGCAACACGGCTATAAGTTATATTATCTAAGCAATGCGTGTAGATAAAATAGAATTAATTGGATTCAAGTCTTTTGCCGATAGAACCATCTTTAACCTTCATCCTGGCATTACCTGTATTGTCGGCCCAAACGGATGCGGTAAAAGCAATATTGTGGATGCATTCCGTTGGGTTTTGGGAGAGCAGAGCGCAAAGAGCCTTAGGGGTGAAAAGATGGAAGAGGTTATCTTTAATGGGTCAGGTTCAAAAAAACCTAAGGGGATGTCTGAAGTAACAATGTTTTTGTCCGGTCTGAATACCTCATCTCAGTTTGCTGCAGGCGATAGCGAAGAAAGCTCATCAGATACTGTATCTGTCACGAGAAGGCTTTACAGATCTGGAGATAGTGAATATATGATGAATAAGAGTCAATGCAGATTGAAGGATATAAAAGACCTTTTTCTTGATACCGGGCTTGCGGTGAAGAGTTATTCTATCCTTGAGCAGGACAGGATCGCAGAGATATTGAACGCAAAACCTCTGGAAAGGCGGTTCTTAATAGAAGAGGTTGCCGGCATTATGAAATACAATGTCAGAAAGAAAGAGGCCCTTTCGAAGCTTGAATCGTCAAGGTCAAACCTGCAGAGGATCAACGATATTATTGCAGAGGTAAAAAAACAGATTAATTTCCTTGATAGGCTGGCAAAGAAGGCAGAAAGATATAAAAAACTGACTTCTGAGATGCATTCCATTGAATTGAAAATTGCGAAGAGGGACTATCAGATACTTAAAGAGTCATATCAAAAGATAATTGCAGAATATACTATTCTCAAGGAAGAAGAGTCTTTGAAGAGGGCTGAGCTTTCAACTATAGAGACAGAGACCGAAACAAGACGGATTCTGCTCCTTGAAAAAGAAAAGATGCTGGAACAAATCCAGACAAAATTTCAGAATTTAGAGAGGGAGATCGCTGAATTCGAAAAGAATATTGCGGTAGCCAGGACAGAGATAGATAATTCAACGGAATATCTTACGAAACTTTATCAGCAGAATGAAGAATACAATAAAAAGAATAAAGATTTATTAATCAGACAGAACGACCTGGATACTACTGAGGCAGACCTCATATCAGAAACAGAAAGACAGAAAGAACTGCTTCAGGATAAAGCGGATTTTCTGAGATCTCTGGAAGAAGACCTCAGTGAAAAAGAGGATATGATCGAAGCGAAAAGGCGGGAAATCTTCAGGATTTCAGAAGAACTCAGCGCTCTGAGAAATATGCAGAGCAGGCTTCAGTCCTCTCTTGAAGGTCTGAAACACAGGGAGGAATCTTCTGTGAGGGATTCAGAGACCTTAAAGAAGGCGCTGACAGATATAGATTTCTCACTAAAAGATATAGAGTCAAATCTTCTTGAGAAAAACAATAATATTTTTCTCCTTAATGAGAAAAAGGGAATAAAAATAAACGAAATATCATCGAACAAAAGCAGGGTTGAGAATCTCAGAGAAACACTAACACGGCTCAAAGAAGGGCTTGCCTCGGATACATCAAGGATAGAGTCTCTTAAGGAAGTTATATTTGATGAGTCAACAAGAGAGTTCTTATCCGGAGATTTGAATTTTAGTCTGATAGGCTCAATCTCGGATGTGATCGAAATCGATGATGAGTATGAAAAGGCTATAGAGAGTGTGCTTTCCGAAAAAGTGAATTCATTTATCCTTCCATCTTTCAATGATATTGAAATCGCCATATCAATATTAAAAGAGAAAGGTTTAGGAAGAACTGCTTTCATACCTGTCAATCCAACAGCAGGTAATGAACAGATAAATATCCCTGAAGGTTGTTTAGGCAGGGCAATTGATTTCATACATGCGAAAGAAGAGTTTTCTCAGGTTGTAAAAACGCTGTTTGAGAATATTTTTATCGTTAAAGATCTGAAAACAGCCCTTCATCTGACTTCAACAGGCCACCGTGTATTCTTTGTAACCCCCGATGGAGATGTTGTTGAACCGACAGGCGCTGTCATTGCAGGGGAGGTAAAAGGCGTATTCAGGAGGAAAAGGGAGATAAGGGAGCTTGAAAGCGCGATTGAAAATAGCAAGACCAGGATAGAGCAGCTGCAATCTGAATTAAGTTCAACACAGCAACTGGTCGAAGCAAAAGAGGCGGATCTGAAATATATTGAGACCTCTGTTGTTGAAAAAGAGAAGGAGGTTTCCCTGTTAAAAATGTCAGCTGAAAATTACAGGGAAGAAAAGGAAAGAAGGAGCAGAAAACTGGCATATCTTTCCCTGGAAATAGAGCAAATAACCAATGAAAAGGCATCAACAGAGAAACTGCTTATTGAAAAAGAGGCTGAGATTCAATCAGTAGACTCTAAGAAGACTGAAGCAGAACAGTCAGGCGCATCTCTCCAGGAAGATATCTCTCAAAAACGGTCACATATCGAGGAGTACCGTTCAGAGGTTACAGATATAAGACTTGCAATAACCTCTCTTAAAGAGAGGCTCGAATCACTCTATAAGGAAAAAGAAAATATTGTTAGAGAGATTCAAGAAAACAGTCAGAAAAAAGATTTTTTATCAGAAGAAGTAACCTCAGTACAAACACGCATCCAGCAGCGAACAACCGAGATGGAGGCGAATGAGGAAAAAATAAAGTCACTTGTTTCTGTGGCTGATGAATATAAAAAAGATATTTCTGAAAGAAAAGAAGTGATAGATTCCGAGAACCAGGAACTATTAACGACTGAACAAAATCTGAAACTTCTCAGAAATCAGATAAACTCCATTTCTCAAAGAATAGCTGAACTTGATATTCAGAAGGCCGAACATAAACTGAAAATGGAGAGTCTGTCCGAAAACATAAAACAGAACTATGGCCTTGTATTAGATGTAACAGAAATAGAGCCGCTAACAGAAGAAGACGAAAGCCGACTCACAGAGCTCAGAGGAAAAATCGAGGAGCTCGGACCGGTAAACCTTGGCACTTTAGAAGAATATGAAGAATTACACACCCGGTATGAATTTCTAAAGAACCAGCAGGATGACCTCAACAGGTCCATTGCAGAACTGGAAGAGGCCATTATGAAGATAAATATTACAACCAGAAAGAAACTCAGAGAGGCATTCGATGCACTGAAGATAAAATTCTCAGAAGTATTTGCAACATTATTCGGTGGAGGAAGGGCTGAACTTATTATGACAGATGAGAATAATATCCTTGAAACAGGGATTGATATTATTGCACAACCTCCGGGGAAAAGACTGCAGAATATAAATCTTCTTTCAGGCGGAGAAAAGACGCTTACAGCACTGTCATTGCTTTTTGCGAGTTTCCTCATTAAACCTACACCCCTTTGTATCCTTGACGAGGCTGATTCTGCCCTCGATGAAATGAATACTGAAAAATTTTCAAATATGGTTAGAGATTTTTCTAAAGACACCCAGTTCATTGTAGTAACCCATAACAGAAATACTATGAACGTGGCTGATTATATATATGGAATAACCATGGAAGAGCCTGGCGCTTCAAAAGTCATCTCCATGCAGCTTGTTGAAGCAGCATAACCCAAATCTGCTTCTTTTCATATACCCTCTATTTTAGCTAAAATACACTAACCGAAAAATTGCATTTGGATAAAACCACAGAGTTCACAGAGGCATTTTAAACTTTAAAAAGAATTTTAATTTCAAGCAATTCTCTGTGTTCTCATGTTATATTTTTGAAAACACTTGGAACTCAATCTTGCATAAAATAGTGCACAGAGGAAACTATAAAAAACTGTTAGTCTTTCTTTAATTATCAATATGATTCTCCGAGTTCTCTGTGGTTGATTGCCTGGCTATGAATAAGATAATAGATAAATTGCCGAATTTGAAAATATCGACTTCTCCGGAAGATCTTGTCTGTTACGGCTTTGATGCCTCGGGCATCGAGATGTCCCCTTCAGCGGTTGTCTGGCCTGATACTACAGAAGACGTTGTAAAAGTGATGAAGTATGCCTATGAAAATAGCATATCTGTTGTCCCCCGGGGAGCGGGTACAGGTATGACTGCAGGGGCAGTGCCATCAAAAGGAGCGATAATCATCAGCTTTGAGAAGATGAAAAGAATTCTCGAGATAGATACTGAGAATTTAAATGTCCTCTGTGAACCCGGCGTAATAAACGGAAGACTCCAGCGTGAGCTTGAGTGGAAAGGATTCTTCTATCCACCGGACCCTGCGAGCATGAATTTCTGCACCATTGGAGGCAATGTTGCAGAGAATGCAGGCGGGCCAAGGGCTTTAAAATATGGCGTTACGAGGGACTATATCATGGAAATCGAGTCTGTACTGCCAAATGGGGAAATAATGACCACAGGGGTCAAAACCACAAAAGGGGTTGTTGGTTATGATCTAACAAGTCTCCTTACGGGCTCAGAAGGGACATTGTCCGTATTTACAAAGATCAGATTAAAAGTCCTTCCCCTCCCTGAAGAGGTTGTAACATTGCTTGCCATTTTTAACAACCTTGAGGCATCCGGCAATGCAGTAGCAAAGATAATATCATCAAAGATAATCCCGAGGACGCTTGAGTTTATGGATAGAGAGGCGATAGCAGCTATCGAAAAATTGAAACCAGTCGGGCTTCCAAAAGACGCTGAAGCCATCCTCCTTATTGAACTTGACGGACATCCGTCTACCATAACCAAGGAGGCAGAAAAAATAGCTGATATCTGCCGGCAGCTCGGCGCCGAGATAAAAAAGGCAGAAGATGAAAATGCAAGAAACCAGCTCTGGGCTTCGAGGCGTGCGATATCACCTGCGCTTTATCAAATAAGGCCTATGAAGATAAATGAAGATATTGTTGTCCCAAGGAATATGGTCACAGAAATGCTGAAACGTCTGAGAAAACTATCAGAGAAAAGCGGTATAAAGATCGTGAATTTTGGCCATGCAGGAGACGGGAATATACATGTGAATATTATGGTTGATAAAGCAGACAATGATGAATATACAAAAGGATTAAGCCTGGTTGAGCAGATATTCAAAGACACCCTTTTGCTTGGCGGTACCATCTCAGGAGAGCATGGTATCGGACTTACAAAAGCCGGATATATCGGAATGGAACTGTCGAAAAAAGAGCTTGAAATTATGGGGGCAATAAAAAAGGTTTTTGACCCTAAAAATATCCTCAATCCCGGAAAAATCTTTCCAGAGTATTAACCCCTAAAATACATTTGGATAAAAAGACGGCAGGCACATATGCATCAAAACCTCTTGAACGCAGAATTTGCGTCTGTAAAGTATCTAAACGCTAAGAATGAAAACGCGCACGTTATCCGGGTCATTAAAGCGCTCACAAAGGTGCTGTCCGCCTCGGCGGATTCGCCGGGGAGAACACAAGTGCTTTTGCTGCACATATGCCTACCGTTAATTGCATTTTTTTGTTAATATGCTGTTTTCCCCGATTGATGGTGAACGTTATAAAAAATTAGTCAGTGATTAGGGAGTGATCCTTAAGTACTTTTACCATTTCGTCGAAGTCAGGTCGGTGGTTGATGGCAAGCCAAACAATTGCATCATAGGGTTCAGTTTTTCCGTCTTCATTAACAATTGTCAGGTATTTGTCAAAAAGGGTTTCGAAGATTTTAGCCTTATCTCTATCGAGATAGTAATCCTCATAGGCATTAAAGATCTTCATAGCCATGTCTGCAATTTCTTTCATTTTATCTCCTCACTCAAGTTCGATAACCGCAAGATGGGCAATAATTGCAATAATCTTATTAACTGAGACTATATAGCTCTTATTGTCGATTCTGAATGTGCTTAAGCTGCCCTTTTTTTGTTCATGCCTCTTGTGCTGAACTCAACGTTTGAGTGTTTGACTTTTTCAACGGGTTCGATCCCTGTGCACATCAGGCAGATATCATCTATGTTATTCTCAGCTCTTTTCTTACAGAAATCAGGGTTGTTAAATTTGCATCCGTATTTTGTGCATAAAAAACCTGTTGGTGTTTTTTCTCTGTATATGTGTTTCATAGTTTCCTTTGTATATGCTATTTTTAATAAAGATATTATATTTTATTATAATCAGCAATTCAGGGTCAATGGGCTGGTATTTCCCCCCAATTTTATTTGACAGAGAAGAATCCTTTGGTTTACTATTGAGTGAGCACTCACTCATTTTTCAGTGCGAACGCAGGCTGATACCGAAGGTTTTCAGGACTGCGGTCCAGGGGTTTAGAGCGAGACGGTTAATTTAAATGAAAATATTCAGCAAATCAGATCAGAGGGCTATCGATAAGCGTACTACTATACTGAATGCTGCTTTAAGGACATTTGTTAAACGGGGGTATCCGGAGACAAAAGTTGCAGAGATAGCGTCTGAAGCCGGGGTAGCAGAGGGTACGCTCTATAATTATTTCTCCAGTAAAGAGGATCTGCTCCTTGCACTTTTTGATGAAAAATGGGGTGGAATTATTGCTGAAATCAAAAGCAGAATTAGTCATCTCAGTGATCCTAACAGGAAACTAAAGGCAATCTTTTCACAGGTTGTAATGATGTTCAGGAAAAACCGCCAGCTGGCTGAACTCTTCATGGTCGACATAAAACAGAGCAGTATATTCATGAATAATTACACGATCAACCGTATAGCCGAATTCCTTGACATAATAGAGGGGGTTCTGGAGGAAGGGAAAAGTAAGGGCATTTATCGCAAGGATCTGGATACCCGGGTGGCTAAAATGGTAATTTTCGGGGCAGCCCAGGGCATACTTCTCAGCTGGGTATTGAGCGAGTCAACAGCTGTCAAGAATCAGACGTTCAAGTTTTCCCTATATCGCGCAGCAAAAACACTGAAAGATATTTTTAAATCAGGACTGGTTGGAGAAAAATAATGATATTTAACGACATCAGAGAGTTTATAAATTTTCTTGAAGAAAAAAACGACCTGGTTCGCATAAAAACAGAGGTAGACCCTATCCTCGAGGTGACCGAGATTACTGACAGGATATCAAAAAAGGGCGGTCCTGCACTTTTATTCGAGAAGGTTAAAGGTTCTCAAATACCGATAGCTATCAACCTTTTCGGTTCTTATCAGCGGATGGCCTGGTCGCTCGGCCTTGAGGATTTCAATGAGATCGGGCAAAAATTCTCATCTCTCCTGAAAACCGACCCTAATATGAAATTTATGCAGAAGATCGAAGCCCTTTTTGACCTTTACAAGCTCAGCACTTCCAGTCCGAAGGAAGTAAAAAAGGCTCCCTGCCAGGAAATCGTGAAGGATAGGGATTTCTCCTTATTCGATTATCCTATATTGAAAACCTGGCCTGATGACGCCGGCCGTTTTATTACACTTCCAATGGTGATTACAAAAGACCCTGAAACTGGCAAACAGAATCTTGGCATGTACCGGATGCAGGTATACGATGAAAGATCTACCGGCATGCACTGGCATACGCACCATGACGGCGCAGTGAATTTTCGCAAGACTGCAAAACTTGGCAGGCGCATGGAAATTGCCGTTGCCATCGGAGGCGATCCAATAACTATATTTTCAGCAACAGCGCCGCTTCCTTACAACATCGAGGAATTGTTCTTTGCCGGTTATCTGCGGGGGAAGGCGGTTGAAGTGGTAAAGGCAAAAACTGTTGATATCCTTGTGCCGGCCAAGGCAGAGATCATCCTTGAAGGATATGTCGAAGCAGGAGAAGAGAGGATCGAAGGACCTTTTGGCGATCATACAGGATACTATTCTGTGGCTGCTCCTTTCCCGGTTTTCCATATAACGTGTATAACTCACAGGAAAGATCCTGTTTATCCGGCAACAATTGTGGGCAAGCCCCCAATGGAAGACTGCTACATGGGGAAGGCTACGGAGAGGATGTTCCTGCCGCTCATAAAGATGCAGTTTCCTGAAATTGTTGATATGAATCTGCCCCTTGAAGGGGTTTTCCATAACTGTGCCCTTATTTCGATCAGGAAATCGTTCCCCATGCATGCAAGCAAGATTATAAATGCGGTCTGGGGCCTGGGGCAGATGATGTTCACCAAATTTGTCTTTATCTTTGATGAGGAAGTGAACGTGCAGAACACTTCAGAGGCTGCGTGGAAGGCTTTCAACAACGTAGACCCTGCGCGTGACATCATAATAAGCGAAGGTCCTCTCGATGTCCTCGACCATTCAGCGCCAAGGCCCATTTATGGGGCAAAGATGGGGGTTGACGCAACAAAAAAATGGCGGGAGGAAGGGTATCAGAGAGAATGGCCAGATGAGATACATATGTCTGAAGAGATAAAAAAGCTTGTGGATAGAAGGTGGAAGGAGTACGGTCTTGAATAACGCGGAAGATGTGCTGAAAAACCCCTGCAATGTGACAAGATTTTTTAATAATACACATGACTGCAAATCTTATAGTTTTTGTATTTATAAAAATGGCTGGCAGACCTATCCCGGGGTCTATAAGGTGTCACCGCAGGAATTTTTCAGCACATCTTCCGCGTTAATGAAGGTGGTATATGGGTAAGGTAAAAACATACCTTGAAATGATAAAGTTCCAGCACAGTATCTTTGCGCTGCCATTTGCCTATCTCGGAGCTTTCCTGTCCCAGATGAGAATGCCGGATTTTATTACTCTTGTATGGATAACTATTGCCATGGTCAGTGCAAGAAGTTTTGCTATGGCAGTAAACCGTTTGATCGATATGGAAATCGACCGCCGCAACCCACGGACTGCTGAAAGGGCTTTGCCTAAAGGGCTGTTATCTGTTTCGAGCGTTATCCTTTTTTCTTTTATAAGCCTGGCAGTATTTTTACTGGCTGTTTATAATCTCTCACCTATATGCAGATATCTCTGGCCCATAGTAGTCATTCCCTTTATTGTCTATCCATATACCAAGAGATTTACATGGCTTTCCCATTTTGTTCTCGGACTCTGCCTTGGCCTGGCACCTGTAGGGGCATGGATTGCGGTTACTAATACCATAAGTCCTGAGCCATTTCTGATCGGATTAGCAGTGCTTTTATGGGTAGCTGGCTTTGACATCTTTTATGCGATCCAGGATATAGCCTTTGACCGGCAGCAGAAGCTCCATTCAATCCCTGCAAGGTTTGGTATCAGGACATCTCTCTTCCTTACGAAAATACTTCATTTCATTTCAATAGCTTTTTTAAGCTGGGTCGGCTTCCGCCTCAATTTAGGCATCTTCTATTTTATAGGCGTTTGTATAACAGCAATCCTTCTTGCATATGAAAATAGCATTATCAAACCCGATGATCTGTCTAAATTGAATATGGCATTTTTCACCATGAACGGCGTTGTCAGCATTCTGATGTTCTGTTTTGTTGCTATGGAAGTAATATTCAGGAGGACAGGAAATGTCTGATTTTGTCATTGGCATTACAGGGGCAAGCGGGAGTATTTACGGCATCAGGCTGATTCAGCAGCTTGCCTTAAAGAAGCACACCGTTAATGTGGTTATAACCTCTGCCGGCAAAATGGTAATGAAGGAAGAGCTTGGGGTATCAGGCTTGGGGAAGATGGACAAGCTTGGATTATCAAAAGTCAAAAATAATATTAAGATCTGGGAGAACAATGATTTTGAAGCGCCATTCATGAGCGGGTCCAGCGCTCCTGAGGCGGTTATTATTATTCCATGCAGTGTCGGGAAGCTGGCAGCTATTGCTAATGGCATTTCAGGCAATCTTATTGAGAGAACAGCTGATGTTGCCCTTAAAGAGAAGAGACAGCTGATCCTTGTTGTTCGGGAGACTCCCTTAAGTCTGATTCACCTTGAGAATATGGTGAAAGTTGCAAGGGCTGGGGCCCAGATCCTGCCTGCCATGCCTGCCTTTTATCATCATCCTAAGACGATAGATGATATGGTCAACTTTGTTGTGGGAAAGGTTTTGAATCTTCTAAGGATTGAACATAATTTATTTAAAGGTTGGAGAAAAGAATAACTAATGTCAAAAAACAGTCTAAATGAAATAGCAAAAAAAGTCGAAAAAGACATAAGGCTTTCCAAAGATGATGCGATGACCTTAATGGAGTCAAATGATATTGTCTATATCGGACAACTTGCAAACAAGATCAGAGAGAAAAAATCAGGTAATTATGCCTATTTCAACGTCAACCGTCATATTAATCTGACCAACATCTGTGTATCCCGCTGCAAGTTCTGCGCTTTCAGCAGGGACAAGGAAGATGCTGACGCTTATATGATGACAATTGAGGATGTCATGGAAGCAGCTCAATCAGCAAGACATCTCGGCATAACTGAATTTCATATTGTCAGCGGTCTGCACCCTGATCTTCCCTTTGATTATTATCTTGAAACTATCACTAATCTTAAAAACATGATGCCGGAGGTTCACATCCAGGCATTCACTGCTGTTGAAATAGCCTATTTTTCTCAGATTTCGGGTTTAACATTCAGGGAAGTATTATTGAGATTGAAAGAGGCTGGCTTGGGGTCGCTCCCTGGCGGAGGGGCCGAGATATTAAACCACAGGGTGCGGGAAGCGGTCTGCTCAAAGAAAGCTACATCAGAGGAGTGGCTGGATGTTATGCGGACTGCCCATAACCTTGGGCTCAAATCCAACGCAACAATGCTTTACGGGCATGTGGAAACGGTCGGTGAACGCATTGATCACCTTGTACGGTTAAGAGAACTTCAGGATGAAACAGGCGGATTTCAGTCTTTTATCCCGTTGCCTTTTCATCCCCACAACACACAACTGCCTCATTTTAAAAAGCCGACTGCCTTTGAAAATCTGAAGATGCTCGCTGTTTCAAGGCTGGTGCTTAACAATTTCCCGCATGTAAAGGCCTTCTGGATCATGCTCGGACTAAAGGTTGCCCAGCTTTCTCTACTGTTCGGTGTTGATGATCTTGATGGTACGGTTGTTGAAGAGAAGATTACTCATGCAGCAGGCGCTGAGACTAACCAATCGATTTCAAGGGAAGAGTTGCTGGAAATGATTTCTTCAACAGGCAGGACGCCTGTTGAAAGAGATACCCTGTATAACGTGATCAAAGTATATGAACTTAAGGAACAGGGGGCATGTCTTGAAACCTAAGGTAGGGCATATACAGTTTTTAAATTGCCTTCCGCTATACTATGGGTTGGTGAAGAGTTATGCCCTGCTGGATATTGAACTTATTAAGGGTACGCCGACAGAACTGAATAATCTGCTTCTAAGCGGCAAGCTTGATATCTCACCGATTTCATCGATTGAGTATGCGCGCCACCATGATTCACTTGTGCTCTTCCCTGATTTTACAGTCAGTTCTGATGGTGAAGTAAAAAGTATTTTACTGCTGAGCCGTTTCCCGATTGAACAGTTATCAGGCAAAAAGATTGCCCTTGCCGGGACTTCCGCCACTTCACAAGTCTTATTGAAACTGATACTTCAACACGGATACGGGATTGAACCTGAATATTTTGTCTGTTCTCCGGACCTGAACAGAATGCTTGAAACTGCTGATGCAGCCCTGCTCATTGGAGATATAGCCCTGAAATACTATATTGCTGCAAAGGATTTTTACAGATATGATTTGGGCATTGAGTGGAAGAAACTGACCGGGAAAAAGATGGTGTACGCTGTGTGGGCTGTCAATCGCAAGTTTAGCGAGACAAAGAGCGAGTTATGCGAGAATGTGTTTGAAACCTTCAGAAAATCCATGGATTACTCGCTGAAACATCTTCCCGAGATTATCGAATATGCTGTCAAATGGGAATCGTTCAGTCCCTCATTTCTTATGGATTACTTCAAATCACTCCGGTTTGATTTTGGAGACGATTACCAGGAAGGGCTGCTCTATTTTTTCAAGCTGGCATCGGAGATCGAGAAGTTTCAGGCAGTTACACAACTGGAATACATAAATCTGCACTCAGGCGCAGAGATATGAAAACCAAAAAAGTTCTGACCGAGGTCATACGAGAAAAGAGGTTAAGCCCTGAGGAAGCACTTGTTCTCTTTAAAGAAGCTGATTTATTGGAGCTTGCAAAGGCAGCGGACACTGTCTGTCGCAGGAAACATCCGGAAGAAATAGCAACTTTCTTAATAGACCGAAATATTAATTACACGAATATCTGTCAAAATCAATGCTCATTCTGTGCATTTTACAGAACCAAAGACCATCCGGAGGCCTATGTTTTAAGCCAGGAGGATATCGAAAAGAAGGTTGCTGAGACATGTGAACTTTCCGGCACTCAGGTGATGCTTCAGGGAGGGATTAACCCTGATCTCAAGATTGATTATTACACGGACATGTTTAAGAAAATTAAAAAGAAATTCAGGATCAGGATTCACAGCCTCTCTCCCCCGGAGGTCGCGTATTTAGCAGAATCTTCAGATATGTCCATCGAAGATACATTAAAAGAGCTTGTGAAGGCGGGACTTGATTCTCTGCCGGGCGGAGGGGCTGAGATACTTGTTGATAGTGTAAGACAGAGGATCAGTCCAAAAAAGATATCTTCCTCAAAATGGCTGGAGGTTATGGAAAAGGCCCATAAACTCGGCCTTAAGACAACAGCTACAATGATGATCGGTACGGTTGAAACCATCGAAAACAGAATAAGACATCTTCAGAATATAAGAGACCTTCAGGAAAGGACAGGAGGTTTTATGTCCTTCATCCCCTGGACTTTTCAGCCGGGGAATACGGCTTTGGGCGGCAAGGCAGTTTCATCAATCGAATATCTGAGAACTCTCGCTGTAAGCCGGCTGTTTCTTGATAATTTTCAGAATATCCAGGGGTCATGGGTTACACAGGGGAAAGACATCGGGCAGGTTTGTCTGTCTTTCGGAGCCAATGACCTTGGCAGCGTCATGATTGAAGAGAATGTTGTCCGGGCAGCAGGGGTTTCTCATCGCATTACTGTTAATGAGATGGTTGAAGTGATAAGAAATGCAGGAAAAATTCCGGCTCAAAGGGATACGGAATTTAAGATATTAAAGGTTTATTCGAATGGTGACAACAAATAAAAATAAAATACCAAAAACCAACCTTGCCTTCATAGGCGGATCAAGCACCTTTGCAATAGATTTTCCAGAAGAAGTCAAAATACCGAAAGTAAAGGTTATAGGGAAACAAATTTTCAGGACCCCTTTTGGCGACAGCCCTGAGTTTAAGCTGTTTGAGATTGACGGGGAATTAACGCTTACAGTCAGAATGCATGGCTGGCGCCCTGGTGTTAAGCGGGCGGATGCATCACGCCAGATTTTCTGGGTCTTTGAGCAGGCAGGGGTGAAGAATATCCTTGCAGAAGGCGGTGTAGGAGCGATAAGGAGAGATTTGCAGTTAAGGGATTTTATAATACCGGATGACTATCTTGATTTTTCGATGAGAAAAGATGTGTATCTCTCCGACAAGTATTTGCTGATTATGCGTGATCCGGTCTGTCCGGACCTTACAAAAATTATTGCAGAAAAATGTTATGGAATATTTCCTGAAAAAAAGGTGAACCGGGGAGTGTATGCAGTAACCGACGGCAGGCATTTCGAAAGTCCTGCAGAGGTCAGGATGATAGAAAAGCTTGGCGGAGACGTCATCGGACAGAGCCTCTGTCCCGAGGTATATCTCGCAAGAGAGATAGTGGCCTGTTATGCCGGCATATATCTTGTTGTCAATCGTGCTGAAGGGATCAAGCCTTACTGGAGCCATAAGGAACTGAAGGATATTTTTTATCAGGAAGCGATGAATGTTGGAAGGATAATCATTGAGGGCTTCAGGCAGATACGACAGGGTCGGAAAAAGGATTGTCAGTGTTCAAAGTTGCGAAAAAAAACGCTTTTGAAGTAAGAGATGCTGTCAGAGTTCATAGTTAGTAACAGTCTCATAATAACGACATTAATTATAAAATCCCTCCTGACCTCCCTTTGCCAAAGGGAGGGATATCCGCCCTCTTTGGTAAAGGGGCGAGGGGAGATTTTCTGATAAATGTCTATTCAATTATGAGTTCGTTAATAGAGGTATTTTTTGATGAACCAGATTGACCACAAAGAACGTAATGCTGAAAAAGTCGAACAGATGTTTTCTAAGATCGCTGACCGGTATGATCTGCTGAATCATGTCCTCAGCCTTGGTCTTGACATTTTTTGGCGTAAAAAAGTTGCTCAGGAGACTGGAAATATTAACTGCTACAGAATCCTTGACGTATGCACAGGCACCGGAGATATGGCTATTGAACTCTGTAAATTCTGGAAAGGCAGGGCGCATATTGAGGGGATAGACTTTTCCCGTGAACTGATTGAGATAGGCAGAAAAAAGGCCGGAAAGGCAAACCTGAAAGATAAAATAACCTTCAGAGAGGGAAATGCAGAAAAACTGCCGTATGAAAATAAACAGTTTAATGCTGTTACGATTACCTTTGGTTTAAGAAACATTAAAAACAGGCTGAAGGCATTAAAAGAATTCTATCGGGTCGCAAGCCCCGGAGGCTGCTTCGTCTGTCTCGAGTTCAGCCAGCCGAAAAACCCTTTTTTCTCGAAGATTTATTTTTTCTATTTAACAAGGCTTGCACCGTTTATCTCAAAACTTCTCGGTTCTGACTCTGCTGCATACCAATATTTGGGAAATTCGATCAAAGATTTCCCCTCTCCTTCAGAACTTGTCAATCTGATTGAATCCGCCGGATGGAAAGATGTCACTTACAGGAAGTTGGCAGGAGGTATAGTAGCTCTGCATCGGGGGATCAAAGATTGACAATATTCAGGAAATAAATGTAGAGACAGTAATTTTATTTTAGAAATAATCCTGGCAGAGCAACAATACCTTGACAAATAATTCTATGAGTACCTATACTTTTTTAAACTATGGATAAAAGCATACACGAACTTCATGAGCTTGGCTCACAACTTTTTGAGGAAGGCAAATACTCTGAAGCAGAACTGATTTTGAAAAATGTTGTCAGCACAAATCCTAAATATGCCGATGTCCACAACAAGCTTGGCGTAATCTCGCACCTCAAAGGAGATTTTAAACAAGCAGTAGAGTATTTCAAAAAGGCGCTTGAGATAAACCCCAGTTATACTGAAGCATCATTAAATCTTGCCATTGCCTATAATGACATTGGAGAGTTTACGAAAGCCCAGGAAGTATTTTCTCTTGCTGCTCAGAGAGCGCACCCTATCCCATCCGCTATTGATCCCTTTATTGCAGGGAAGCTTGCTAATGAACACTATAAGCTCGGCAATATTTATTATGATTTCGGCATGAACGACGAGGCAATTGAAGAATATAAAAAGGCGATAAAGTTATACCCGCGGCTTCCTGATGTACTTACAAAGCTTGGAATGGCATTAAGGAACAAGGGACTCGTTGAAGACGCCATTGTCCATTTTACAAAGGCAAAAGAGATCAATCCTCAGTATGGTCCTGCCTGGACCCAGCTTGGCCTGAGCTATTATATGAAAGGTCTTGCAGGTCTTGCCTTTGAAGAATGGGGAAAGGCGCTTAAGCAAAACCCCGACCTGAAAGAAGCCAAGACATATCTGTCGCTTCTCAAAAAAGAGGAAAAATAGTCTGCTGTGTCCCTCCTGCATATAAGGGACCTTAACATCTCTTTCAAGTCAGCCAATGAGCCAGTAAAGGTTGTATCATCTCTTAATTTCAAGATTGAAGAGACTCAGGTGTTCGGCCTTGTCGGAGAGAGCGGGTGCGGTAAAAGCCTGACAGCATTATCTATTATGGGAATACTTCCCCATAATGCAGTTGCAGACGGCGGAATATTCTTTAAAGGCAAAGATCTCCTGAAGCTTGACAACGAATCCATGAGAAGATTAAGGGGAAAAGAACTTTCAATGATATTCCAGGAGCCGATGACATCACTTAATCCTGTTCTTACAATTGGTTACCAGGTAGCAGAAGCGCTTACAACTCATTTGGAAATCTCACATAAAGAAGCAATTGAACAGACAATCGAGCTTCTTAAGGCTGTAAAAATTCCATCACCGGAGATACGGATTAAGGAGTATCCCCACCAGATGTCCGGCGGGATGAGGCAGAGGGTCATGATTGCCATGGCTATAGCCTGTAATCCTTCTCTGCTGATTGCTGATGAACCTACAACCGCCCTTGATGTAACTATCCAGGCGCAGATACTTGACCTGCTCAGGGCTCTCAGAGAACAAAAGAATATGGCCATTTTACTGATAACCCATGATATTGGTGTTATTGCTGAAAATGCTGATATGGCTGCCATCATGTATGCAGGAAGATTGATGGAGATTTCCCGGGTCTCAACTTTACTTGATGATCCAAAACATCCTTACACTATCGGACTTTTGGAATCCCTGCCGAAAACCAAAGGCATTCCTTTGAAACCCATACCAGGCTCTGTGCCGAGACCGGATAAACTTCCAACCGGCTGCAAGTTCTCGGACAGGTGCTCGTACATGATTCCTGATTGCAGGAAAGAGGAGCCGGCCTTAAGAGAAATCCTTCCAGGACATTTTGCAAGGTGCATACGATTAGAGGAGATGCAATGGGAATCATTGATGTAATTGATCTCAAGAAATATTTCCCTGTTAAAAGAAAGGCATTTGCAAAGCAGGAGTGGCTAAAAGCTGTAGATGGAATAACTTTTTCTATTAAAGACGGCGCGGTATTTGCCCTGGTCGGAGAAAGCGGCTCAGGAAAATCAACGGTTGCAAGGCTTATCCTCAGACTGAGCCTTCCTACATCAGGAAGTATAGTTTTTCAGGGCGATGACATCCAGAAACTAAGAAGAGACTCCCTGCTGCAATTCAGGAAATCAGTACAGATCATATTTCAGGATCCGTTTGCATCATTAAATCCGAGGATGACTGTATTTGATACCATCTCTGAACCTTTAAAAATACACAAAATCGTGAATAAAACCGATCTTAAAGATAGGGTAATTAGTCTTCTGGAGAGCGTCGGTCTTCAGGCTGATATCCTGAATCGTTATCCTCACGAATTCAGCGGGGGACAGAGACAGAGGATCTGCATTGCGAGGGCGCTTGCTGTTTCACCAAAGATATTAGTAGCAGATGAGCCCCTCTCGGCGCTGGACGTATCAATACAGGCTCAGATATTAAATATACTTCAGGGGCTCCAAAAACAATCCAATATATCATTCCTGTTCATAAGTCATGACCTGAGAGTAGTGCAATATTTCAGTGACGAAGTGGCTGTAATGTATCTCGGGAAAATAGTGGAACACGCAGGAACAAACGATCTCTTCAGTAGACCCTTTCACCCATATACAGTAGAACTGCTCTCCTCAGCTCCCAGGATAAAACCTGACGGCAGGAAAAGAGAAATACTTAAGGGTGATGTTCCAAGCCCGATAGATATCCCTCCCGGCTGCCCCTTTCACCCCAGATGCCCTAAAAGATTCGACCCATGTGATAGGATTATGCCTGAATTAAAAGAGACAAAAGGAAGATTTGTGTCGTGTCATCTGTATTAAAAATTGTTAATCAGATACAAAAATAATATAATAATGATAAATGGAGGTGAAGAATGGCCAAAGTTAAGGATATGACAGTTGATGACCTGGAACATCTTATTGAACATAAGTTCCTTGAAATTCTTGGTGATCCAGATTCAGGTCTTCAATTAAGAAAAGAGTTTAAAACAAAATTAGAGCAGAGGTTAAAAAAACCTTCCAAAAGAATTTCCCACGAAGAGGTTTTAAAAAAATTTGCCTAAGGTTGAATGGACAAAAGATGCTTTAGATGATCTGGAAAAAATTGACAAATCAATAATAAAACGTATTCTTAATAAAATTTCATGGTTTTCTGATCACTTCAATAGCATAACCCCGGAACCGCTCTCTGGAGATTTATCTGTATCTTATAAGTTTAGGATAGGTGATTGGAGGGTGATATATACAACAGAGACAGATGTAATTGTTATTCAGTCAATAGGCCATAGAAGAGAAATTTACAAATAGATAAATTATTTTAACGGAGTTCCACCTTATTGCCAGTAAGGGCAAAAAACTAACCTACTAAAACAAAAGTGCCTCCACCGAATGAAGAGAAGCATTCCCGATTTCATCGAACTACTTTACCCCTGCTGAGAACTTTGGGACTTTCAGTGTTCTTGCTATAATTCTAAAAATAAATTATTCACATTGCGTATTTCGTAATATTTCGAGAAAAAGTATATAGTTAGAGAAAATGTAAAGATTAAAACTGAAATGAAGATTAAGGCTATAAAATTGTGATTAAAATAGCAGGAAGAAATTTTGAGAAACCAAAAGGTAGACCCTAATATAATCACACCCCATGACGTTGATGCAGTTCTGCAATACCTGCCTTATTTTGCAGACCCAACCAATAAGTTCTACGAGATAGATAAAGGTTCCTTTAGCGAACCAAGTGTCATAAATATCGAACCTTTTATTTACAGTCAAAAGGTCTCAGAATTTATCACAACACTATACCATTGTAATTTCATTCAAGAGTTCGATTGGACTTCATGGCATGATGAATGTGAAAAATACCAAAAAGACCCTCACTTAATTGGCGATATAAATCTTGAGACAATCATCAAATTGCTGACTACTCATGTGAGAGCAGACAGATTTGTTAGTGGTCATTTAGTTAGTGTTATTGACGATGGACACTTGCTGAAAATCTTGCAAAGACTTGCTGAAATAAGAAGGGGGCTATCTCCATGATTATAAAAAGATATTTTTCTGATAATGTCTTTGACAGTATAAAAGCAGATTTTGGATTTCTGATAGACAGGATTCTTCAATCTGGGTTCGAGTATGACCTGCAAATCAGGGACAACTATTTCAACCTCTACTATAAAGGTAACAGTTTAGGGAAAATATCTTTTAGCTCCAAGACAGGTTTATATAATATCCGTATCCATCACAAATTCATTGACCAAAGAATTAAAGAACGGTTCAAGCCCCAGGAGGACACCTATTTAACCTTTATGCTTCCCAAAGAGCAACTGCATCCTCTGTTCAGCCAAAGTAACTTAACATCCATGTCACAGAAGGTAAAAACTGTCAATTTTCAGGAAGAAGTTATATTCGAACAGATGATAATGACAGACAATAAATGACAGACAATATAGGAAGGGATGACTTCATAATTATTGACAGACAGATTTTGGATAAGACAGATAGAACAAAGATGGACTTGCTTGCGTTAGTGAAACAGACAGATAGCAACTATCAGTTTTGTGTCATAGAGGTGAAACTGGGGAACAATCCCGAATTAAAAGGTCATGTCATTACCCAATTAAAGGGCTATACAGCCCGTATAGAACAGAATTTTAAAGCATATAAAAAATGCTATGAGTTGAACTTCAAGCAGAAACAAGAATTAGGACTATTCGATAGAGATCTGAATGTAAGCATTATTCCTGGGGTTGAAGGTATCGTTGTTATCTTAGGTTATTCAGGATTAGCTAAAAAGAGCATTGCTACACTGAAAGACAAAGACCCCTCGGTAAAAATCCTCCATTTAAAGAACGTAATTGACCTGTCAAAAGCAAGATAATCTACTCAATGATACTGACTATTCATAGGGGCGCAAAAGAAATTGGTGGGTCCTGCATAGAATTACAATCCGATAAATCGAGAATACTGATAGACTGTGGATTGCCCTTAGTTGATGAAAACCGAGAACAACTCGATTCAAGAAAAATTATCAAACAATCTAAAGAAGCATTGCTAAAGAAAGGGTTCCTTCCCCGAATAAAGGGTTTGTATGATAATGAACCTCAACAAATAGATGCTGTCCTTTTAAGTCATCCTCATCAAGACCATTATGGGTTGCTATCCTACATAAACCCTAAGATTCCCGTATATATGAGCAGAGGGTGCAAGGCACTGATAGAGGTATCTTATTTCTTCGGTCAGACTAATTATGATTTAGGCAATATTAAGACTGTTAAAGCATGGGAACCTTTTAAAAAGGGAGATTTTACGATAACTCCCTACTTAGTTGACCATTCGGGATTTGATGCACTGGCATACTTAATAGAAGCTGAAGGAAAGAGGATATTTTATTCGGGGGACTTTAGGGGGCATGGGAGAAAGAAAGTCCTGTTTGATAATCTTCTGAAACATCCTCCACAAAAGATTGATTACCTGATACTGGAAGGCTCCATGATAGGCAGGGACAAAGGGAAATATAATACAGAGAGTGATATAGAGAAAGAGCTGGCAAATCTTTTCAAAGATGATGAGAAACTATTTTTTGCAGCTTGTTCATCCCAAAATATTGACAGACTTGTATCTGTATACCGAGCTTGTCTTAGAACCAAAAGAACCTTTGTCATCGATCCTTATACTGCTTTTGTTTTAGATAAACTGAAAATACTATCCTCCAAAACACCCCAGTTCAATTGGAACAATATGAAAATCTTCTTTGTTCCGAACACCTATACGGATAAAATGGCAAAGGGTAAAAGCCTATATAAATTCAAATCAGCAAAGATAACCTATGAGGACATCCAGAGTATGAGGAATAAGCTGGTTGAAACTCCTGTAGTCTGATACCATCTACATGTTCCATAGAGACCTCCTGCTTATGAATTTTTGTTTCTCGATACACTTATTCTTAGCAGGAGGTTTCTATTTTTTAATAGCTATAAAATTAGTCTCCCCTATGATTAAATGGGGATATTTAACCTTATCGTCCATATATCTATCTATATATAACTAAGCCGCTGCGCCAGATATGGAGATCAGATAAATTCTCTCGGAACTTTTCTTATCGAAGAGGATGAGGTGAACGGTGTATTTGTCTTCTTTTGATCAGCATAAGATCATTCTGAGACGAAAATAGAGATTGAGATTGAGACCATTGCGGCGGGATAGCGTCCCAAAGGGTGATTTCAGACAAAAGCAGAGTATACAAAAACAGGATGCTGTTTTCGCCGGCTGATACAGAGATGATTTTTGTTCTATCAATAGCATTCATGAGTCTTGATCCGGCGGCCCATTACATCTGGAAGGAAGCAGAATCTCAACTATAACCATCGTGCCTTTTTTGCATACCGGACAAGTATTGATATCGATACCGCATATTCGGAGCAACTGATCCTGCCAGGTCTGTGGTTTGTCTTTTTCTTTTGTTACGGTTTCACAACTATCGATGAGTTCACGGCATAGAGCCATGTTGTCTTTCCGGCTTCTGTTGGCAAGAAGACCAAAGTGTCTGATGCGGACATAACGAGGGGGAAGCACATGGAGAAGGAACCTTCTTATGAACTCATCAGCCTTGAGAGTCAGGGTCTTTTGTTTATCCCCATCGGCGTAGTCCCTCCAGCGGAAGGAGATATCACCATTCTGGATCTTGAGGATACGATTATTGCTGATAGCGATCCTGTGGGTATATCTGCCGAGATATTTGAGGACACCCTCGGCGCCATCGAAGGGCGGCTTGCAATAGACAACCCATTTTTTATGCAGGAGTTATAGGATATGTCCACATGGCCGCAGCTGTACTTATACCTATGTCCGCCAAGAGCAGCAGTCCTGCATACCTCGATGGCGTGCATGGCGCGATGATGATTAAGAGGCATCCGGTGGGCTCTTCGATAGTCTTCACCATACTGACGGAAGATATCGGCCACCTCGACGCCCTGAGAAGTCCGCATCGAAGATACCGCTAAAGGATTTAGAGCTCTTCGGGTATACTATCGAGGGGGCTGCAGACCTGCGCGAGGTTCATCTTGCTTACATGAAGATAAACGGTCGTGGTCTTGGGGGACTTGTGACCCAGCAGCAACTGAACATGATGCAGGCTGGTCCCCGCTTCAATCAAATGGGTCGCAAAAGCGTGCCTGAGAGACGGAAAGCATCGTCCTCACCTCAGATAGATCCAGGACCACCGGAAGCTTTATCTTGGCCTTCGGATATTTGATCTTTTCGACAACCTCCCCGCGGTTCAGAGTTGTTCTATAGAGAAACTTGATCCCGGCCACATAGTTTTTGTATGTCCCAGTGGATAATTTCCTGTCCTCCAGCAAATGGACAAGGTACTTCTTTACTTCCTCCTCTCCAAG
>VGWX01000043.1 GCA_016873615.1 Nitrospira sp.
TCTCTATGAAAGCAACTCATGAAAAGAAAGTAGAGACAGAGAAAACCGGTGCGCTTGAACAGATGATAGACGAGGTAGCACACGAGATAAGGAATCCCCTGACTTCAATAGGAGGATTTGCACGAAAGGTTTTCAATAAACTGCCGGAAGATGATCCGAACAGAAAATATATGCAGATGATCATAGAAGATGTCGCAGTGCTTGAAGACATGATCAGGCAGCTCATTGAACTGAAATCCATGGAGATATCTCAGAAGGAGCCTGTAAATATTAATGAGATTGTCATTGATTGCCTGAAGGTTTTCGAGAAAGAGGCCTTATCAAAGAACATTCAGGTGACCACAGACCTTATAGTTAATCCGCCGCTTCTGTTAATTGATAAAAAGCTGATGAAAAGATCGCTCTGTAACATGATCAAGAATGCCATCGAGGCAATGGAGACAACTGCAAAAGAGCTTAAGATAATTACTGTCCTTAGCGGTAACTATCTGGACTTGAAGATTGCCGATACAGGGAAAGGCATTGATAAGGATAAGATGAAAAATATCTTCGACCCGATGGTATCTTCCAAGATGTTCAGTCCTGGCTTGGGACTTACCTTTGCATTAAAGATAGTCCAGTATCATAATGGAACAATCTCTGTAGACAGCGAACCAGGCAAAGGCGCAACCTTTACAATAAGATTGCCTTTAAAGACCGTTTAAATCTCGTTCTTTTTTGACTTCAGGGTTCTCAGCCTTGCGATTTCTTCCTGATATCCGTATATATGAGCGCCTGCGCTGTAGGCATACATTGGACCGTTTTTTAAGCCTGCTTCAGAAGCAACAAGCTGTTTAAGAAGTTCTATGCCGCCGAGATTAGTTGGAAATCCTGCCCAGAGGTCCCATGACCTGAAGTAGACACTAACTGTCAGCGCAAGATCATCCCCGGAAGGTATTGCCTTGAAATCAATAAGCCTCAGACAGGGCGGGTCGAGTTTGCCATCTTTGCCGTAACAGACATCAAGGTCATCAGGTGTTCCTACTTCGATTACAGCCTGATTGGTCAATGGTGTTTCCCTCAGCATTTTAATGACACGTTCCAGTTGTGTGCCGCCTTCCGGCATACTGTGCTGAATCCTGCTTGCATAGGTGTAGGTCTCGTTATCAGACAGTTCAGGATTCATCAGATAGTGAACAAAATAATCTTCAATATATTCCATAGTGGTCGGAGAAGGTATACCGAGGCCCGGTGGTATTACAGGAACTATATCACAATTAGGATGCTCTATATAAACTGCAATTCCCGGATATTGGAGGCGGTACTGCTCATTTTCAAATGACCCTTTTTGTATATTCTGTGAATATGTTTTATCAAAGATATTGTAAATAAGCTGAAACCAGGCATCAGATATTGTTTTTGCCAATAAACAGAAGGGAAGCATGCATTCTCCTTTTTTGGTTTGTAGTTTATCATTTTACCCTTTTCTCTCAAATAATTTCCCGGCTATAACTACGAAAAGGATTGATGTAAAAATAATTACCGCTATGCTTGTCATAACCGAAATGTCAGGGCCCATGTTTCCCGGAGCATCTGGAAACAGCACGTGCTTCATGATGTCAATGCCATATGTTAATGGATTGAGTTTTGCCAATATCCTTAGAATATCCGGAAGAAGTTTAACGGGGTACATGGCGCCTGAGAGAAAAAACATAGGCATAATAATGAAGTTCATGATCACGCTGAAACTCTCATAACTGTCATAGAACGTGGCAATTACAATCCCAAAGGCAGAAATACAGAACGACAGGGAAACGCATATCAGAATGATTTCCAGAATCTGTAACAGGCCGAGTTTGAAACCCAGGACAGGAAAGAGCGCAAGGATGATCAACGCCTGGATGGTGGATAAGATCGTTCCGCTCAATGCCTTTCCGATGACTATTGAGAATCTCGATACAGGTGCGACAAGGATTTCCTTCATGAAGCCGAACTCCTTGTCCCATATTATGGATATCGATGAAAAGATAGAACTGAAGAGAATGGTCATGCCTATAATTCCGGGGAAGATGAACTGGGTATATGGCACGCCTGTCTCATGTGGCACAAGCCTTGATATGCCGGCGCCGACAATGAACAGCCATAGAAGCGGCCTTGCTATTGCCGAGAAGAGGCGGCTTTTTTCCCTGATAAATTTCTTGAACTCTCTGGCGACTATGACATAAACAGCATTCAATTCCATTTTTCAACTTTCAACTTTTCACTCTTCACTTTTAACTTCATTAGTGTCTTCTCCTGTAAGCCCGGATTGATTCCCTGACAGAATCGCTCCCGGATGTTTCCTCTTCCCTTATTGTCTTGCCTGTAAGCTTGAGAAAAACATCATTAAGAGTCGGCCTTTGAATTCTTACAGAAAGGACCCGCTCTCCCAAAGTCCTTATGAGTTCAGGTATGCAGGTATCGCCCCTGGTGCATGTCATGTAAAGCTCATCGTTTTTTTCTGAAACTCCCATTTTAAATACAGTTTCAATCTCTTTTCTTACATGGACATTATCTGTGGTTGTTATCGAAACAACATCACCTCCAACAATTTTTTTCAGCTCTTCAGGTGAATCTATGGCGATGATCTTGCCATTGTCTATAACTGCAATTCTGTCACATACTTCAGCTTCTTCCATGTAATGAGTGGTCATGAAGATCGTTACATTGTGTTTTTCAGGCAGAGTTGTTATGAATTCCCACAGGTTGGTCCTGCTCTGCGGGTCGAGGCCAAGCGTAGGTTCATCAAGAAAGAGAACCCTCGGCCTGTGTATCAGTCCCCTCGCTACCTCAAGCCTCCGTTTCATTCCGCCGGAGAATTTCTTGACCAGGTCATCCTTTCTGTCATAGAGATCAACAAACTTCAGGGCATCATCGACACGCTTCTTCATTTCACTCTTCGGGACATTATACAGATAGGCATGGAATATGAGGTTCTCATAGGCAGTAAGGTCCTTATCGAGGGTTGTGTCCTGAAAGACGATCCCGATAGCTTTTCTCACCTCTGAGGATTCTGATATGCAGTCATGCCCGGCAATGAGCGTCCTGCCTGATGTGGGAGAAAGGAGGGTGCACAGGATATTTATTGTGGTTGTTTTACCGGCTCCATTCGGTCCAAGGAATCCGAATATTGTGCCTTCTTCGACCTCAAACGAGATATCATCTACTGCGGTGATATTTCCGAACTTTTTTACTAAATTTTCCACCTGTATTATGGGCAATGAAGAACCCCGCAGCAAGCTGCGAGGTATCTTATCGTAAGGAGTTATTATTTCCATATTCACTCGCTAACCCCGCAGCAAGCTGCGAGGAATGCGCTCGCTATCCGATTCAGTTGTACCATTCGATCTTATTTTTCGGAACCTGCCAGCGGATGAAATCATGCCAGATGCCTATTGGTGCCTTTTCAACCCCCTTGAACCTCATATGGAGTACAGGCAGGGCATCAGGAACATAGAGGAATGTGCAAGGCTGTTCATCTGCAAATATTTCGTGTATTCTGCGGTAAATCTTTTTCCTTTTTTCGAAATCAAAGGTTCGCCTTCCCTCGAGTAAAAGCGTGTCAACCTCATCATTCCTGTAAGAGATGAAATTGAATTCACCCTCTTTAGTTTTTGAAGAATGCCATATGTCAAAGATGTCAGGATCCCTTGACAATGCCCAACCCATGATAACAGCTTCAAAACGTTTTTTGTCAATAAACTCGTGGAGCATGGCCTGCCATTCAAGCACCTTTATATTCATAGTAATCCCGATGGCTTTAAGGTTTTCCTTGAGAATCTGCGCTATTTTCATCCTTGCCTCATTGCCCTGATTTACAAGCACAGTAAATTCGAACGGCCTGCCGTCTTTTTCGAGCAAACCGCTCTGTCCTTTTGCCCATCCTGCTTCCCTGAAGAGTTTCCTGGATATTTCCGGATTATATTCAAGATCTTTCACATCCGGATTATATGCCCATGACTCAGGAGGGAATGGGCCGGTGCAAGGAGTGCCGTACCCAAGCATAACCCCTGTTATGATATCTTTTTTATTGATAGCATGTGTGATAGCCTGCCTGACCCTTTGATCCGAGAATTTGGTATCTTTGAGATTATATCCTAAATATGTATATCCAAAAGATGGATATCTGAATTTATGAAAGTATTTGTTGAAGAAATCTGTGCCGGCCTGAAGTTTATACTGGGGAGGCGTGAGTCCCATAAAATCTATACCGCCAAATTTAAGCTCAAGAAACATTGTTGCTGTATCCGGTATGACCCGCACTATATATCTGTCTATCTTTGGTCTTCCTTCAAAATAGCTGTCAAATGCATCGAGCACTATCTTCTGTCCAGTAACCCATTCTTTCAATTTGTATGGACCGGTACCAATTGGATTTCTAATGTAATATTCATTAGTTATATCTTTATATTGAAGAATATGTTTAGGTAATATACCCATGCCCCATGATTCCAGCGCAGGCGCATATGGCTCTTTATAAGAGACCTTAATTGTATGCTTATCCAATGCCTCGACTTTATCTATTGGGCCAAAGTTGCTGCTATACGGAGTTGGAATTTTGGGATCAATAACCGTGCTATAAGTGAAAAGAACGTCATCTGCTGTGAACTCTGCGCCATCATGCCACAAGACGTTTTTTCTGAGATGGAAGATAATCTGAAGGCCGTCAGGAGATATGTCCCACGATTCTGCAAGGTCTCCGACAGTTTTTATGTTTTTATCATATTTTGTAAGGCCGTTGAATATCCATCCGCTGATTTCTGCAGAGGCGCTGTCAGATGCAAGAAGGGGCAACAGTCTTTTCGCATCTGCAAGAGAACCGACAGTAATAGCATTTGGTTTCTTGATTTCCGGTTCGCGGGTGCAGGAAATGAAGGATAGAGTCAGTGAAAAAAACAGTATGAATATCCTGAAACTTGTAAAAAGTCCTAACACTTCTTCTTAGGAGTTCCCGGCCCCTTATAGTTCACCCTTCATGTAGGAACTCCTATCTTCGGAAAAACAAAAAGCATTAAAACGAGCCATACAATAAAAACACCTGCCCCTATGATCCAGTCCCACTCTGCCATTTCCTGTTAACTCTCCTTTATTGTGAGCGCCAATGTCTTATTTTTTGTCTACTAATTCCTTCAAGGTTTTTGCATCCACATATCCTTGAATAAGTCTGCCATCCGGCATTATGATAGCAGGAGCGCCTGTTATGCCGAGCTTACCGGCAAGCTTCATATTGTCATCAACCACCGACGTCTTGCATTTCGGAGCAGGCAACTGTTTGTTCTCAAATGCATCTTCGAGAAGTGAGAGCTTTTTTTCGCAAACTATGGTTTTTGCTTTATCGTATGCCTTCGGGTGCATTTTCAGCGGATTCATCTTTATGTAGAAAGCAATATCTTTTCTCTCCTGAATAACCTTCTTCATCTCCTGATGAAGTTTTGCACAGTAAGGTCATTCAGGGTCATCGAAAACTATAACCCTGTGCTTTGCTTTCTTGTCTCCGAGAATGAGGGCATCATTTAAAGGTATCTGAGATACGTTTACTTTATTAAGCTCTGAGAGCCGGTCCTGTGTTATATTCTTCTTCCCTTTTATCTCGATTACTGAGCCGGAGATTACATTAATTTTGGGGAGGTCAATGTAAAGCACCCCTTTCTTGCCGCCTGTTTCAACAGAAACCTCCCAGAGATATTTTGCAGGACTTTGCTTTATATCTGTTACCTTAATATTCTGATCAAAAGTCCTGAGTAGAGACAAAGCCTCATCTTTTTTCAGGGTATGACATTCTGTGCATTCCTGCCCTTTGGTTGGAAAGCCGAATGAAGCCGACACATTGAACAATACAAACGGTAGACATGAAAACAAGAGAAACTTCTGCATTTAAAAACCTCCTTTATTTTATTCATATTACCATAAAAAGGTTTTGTGTGCGTATATCATAATGTTAATATAGTTATATGAAGGAAAGAAAAGAAACTTTAATCGAAATACTCTCTGCTGAGGGACTCCTTAATCAGGAGCAGATAGAACTTATTAAATCGAAAGAGGCCTTGCAGAGATCAAAGATCCTGAAGTCCAAGACTCCGGGCATGCGGCAGAATATATTAGACCAGTCAGCTGTTTCGATGATTGATATTATTGAATCTCTTAAAATTACATCTCCCAAAAGCAGCGGCAAGATTATAACAGCTGAAATTATAATGATGACGGTGGCAGAACACCTGATGCTGCCTTTTTTGAAAATCGACCCTCTAAAATTAGACTACGAAATCGTTACACAGATAATATCAAGGCCATACGCAATAAAACATCAGATAGTGCCGATAGCGCTTTCGGACAATACGTTAACCGTCGCCACTGCAGACCCTTTTGACACAGAAGCAGTTGACTGGATAGAACGGGTTACCGGATATAAGATAGAAGTGGCGGTCACGACAAAATCGGATATAATGAAGATCATCACTGAATTCTACGGGTTCAAATCTGCAATTACATCAGCCGGAAAAGATATTGATACACAGACAGACCTTGGAAATCTCGAGCAGTATGTCAAATTAAAATCTATCACGGAGCTTGAAGCAACAGACCAGCATATTGTCAATGCTGTTGAGTACCTGCTTCACTACGCATACTCAAGCAAGGCTTCGGATATACATATAGAACCGAAAAGGGATTTCAGCCTCATACGATTTCGCATCGACGGTATCCTGCATAGCATCCATAAAATTCCGAAAGCTGTACATGCCCCTATAATCTCGAGAATAAAAATGCTTGCGAGAATGGATATAACCGAGAAAAGACGGCCTCAGGACGGAAGAATCAAGACAGCCCATGAAGGCAAGGAAGTAGAATTGCGCATATCGTCTATCCCTGTTGCATTTGGAGAGAAGGTTGTTATGCGAATATTTGATCCTGTCATACTTATGCAGAATGTCGAAGAACTTGGAATTTTAGATAAGGATATGAAACTGATCAAATCTTTTATAGCAAACACCAATGGAATCATCCTTGTTACCGGACCGACAGGAAGCGGCAAGACAACAACCCTGTACTCGCTCCTGAAGGTGCTCTCAACTTCCGAGGTAAATGTATCTACGATTGAAGATCCTATAGAAATGGTCTATGAGGGTTTTAACCAGACTGCAGTTCATCCCCAGATAGACTTTACATTTGCAAATTGTCTTAGAATGCTCCTCAGACAGGACCCTGATATCATAATGGTCGGTGAAATCAGAGACCTCGAGACAGCAGAAAATGCCATACAGGCTGCGCTTACAGGACACCTTGTGCTTTCAACCCTCCATACAAATGATGCGCCAAGCGCAATAACACGTTTGATAGATCTTGGAGTTGAACCTTTCCTTATTAATGCCACCCTTTTAGGGGTCATTGCCCAAAGGCTTGTAAGAAAAGTTTGTCCTCACTGCAAAGAGGAATATAACCTTACAAAAGATGAATGTTACATACTTAAGGTTGATTACGAAAAGGTAAAAAACTATAAGGTGTCACTCGGGAGAGGGTGTGATATATGCAGAGGCACAGGGTATCTGGGTAGGACAGGGATTTTTGAAGTGATGGAGATGACTGAAAAGGTGAGGGAGGAAGTACATGAAAAGGCTTCGCCTCTGAGCATCAAAAAAATCTCCATAGGCCAGGGTATGAACACTCTCAGAGAAAACGCTATCAAGAAATTGCTCAAAGGCATAACCACTGTTGATGAAGTTATAAGAGTAACCGGGTTGTAGTCATGATCATGAATGCAGCTTATCCTAATTAGAGGAGCTTAAAAGAGAGGGCATCAGTATTTTTCAGGGTATAAATTATTTAAAGCCCAAGTTTTTCAAACAATTTCACAATAACTGTATTGGATATAACAATTCCTTTTCTGGTCAGCCTTAAAAAGTCTTCTACAATCTCTACCAAACCTTCATTAATCAACGTTCCAGATGCATCGACAATATTCAATCCGGTTTGCTGTGACTTTGAAATGCTTATGCCCTCAGTTTTTCTCAATCCCAGGAATATGAATTCTTTTAGAGTTTCTTCGGATGTGAGTTTCGTTGATTCTGATTCCGGGATTATCCCGTTATTCAGTTGTTCAATATATGCATTTATGTCCTTTATATTTCCCGAACGCATTTTACCGATGAATGAATGCGCTCCGGCTCCGGTTCCGATATATTCACCCCTGTCCCAGTAATTCAGATTATGGATGCATTTAAACTCCGGCAATGCAAAATTGGATATTTCGTAATGTTCATATCCAAAGCCTGCCAAATAATCTATTGCATGGTTATACATTTCGAGGATAAGCTCTTCATCAGGCATACTGACCTTATGTGTTTCAAGTAATTTAAAAAATGGCGTATGTTCTTCGGGTGTGAGTTCATATGCAGATATATGGGCCGGTGATAATCTGACTGCTTTTGAGATGGTATCGCGCCATGAATCCATTGTCTGACCAGGGATACCATACATCAGATCTATTGAAAAATTCTTCATACCTGCAATTTTTATTGTTTCGATCGACCTGAATGCATCTTCTGAATCATGGCTCCGTCCGAGTGTTTTCAGTTCATTGTCATTGAATGATTGTACCCCTAAACTCAGCCTGTTAACGCCCAATGAAATAATCGCATCTATCTTTGATCCATCAATGGTTCCCGGATTGGCTTCGACTGTTATTTCAATATCAGAGGAGAAATTGTAATTGTCTTTAAGGCACCTGAAAAGCTCCCCGAAGCATTTATCTGATAAAAGGGTAGGGGTCCCGCCTCCGATGTAGATTGACCGTAATGTCCCGGCAGTATCTTTTTTCATATGCAACTCTTTACATAAGGCGTCGATATATTTATTTACTGTTGGTTCATCATAAGAGACAGAAAAGAAATCGCAGTAGATGCATTTTTTGACGCAAAAAGGGATGTGTATGTAAAGATATTCCGGCACATTATTATTCTAAATCAATAGAGTATTTTAGTGCCCAATATTTGGCGTCCAGAATAAAGAGGAATAAATGGGACGAATAACGAATAGAAAGTTTATATAAGGATTAGTCTGCGGGCGAGATTGGTTTAGTCAGCCCTGAGTCGGAAACGTTGGCCTCGGAATGACAGGATTACGCCCTCCGGCGTGATCTCATCAAGAAACAGTCCTTCACCCATGTTGACCCCCTCAGACATAATCTTCCCGTTTATGCTGACCAGCCGGGAAGCCCCTCTGTAGAGATGAGAGGTGATACGGATAGGGGGCAGAGCATTCTTCAGCGAGGCAGGAAGCTCATTGAGATAAGGCGTCCTCTGGGCATCATCCTGCGGTTCTGATTTCTCCGGCGGCGATGGCTCAGCTATTCGTCCCTGAACTTCTGTCTCGGGCTGATGCCGGAGTTCGGCAGTTGGCATTGGCATAGATGGCGTCTTTATGGCGACCTCCGGGGCAGGCACTGACCCTTCCGGACCTGCATTGGAACTGGACTTAGTTGATATGGAAGTCCCTCTGTCAATAGGTAATACAGACTCCGGCCCGGCGCTCTTAGCCTTCGGCACAGAAGGTCCCGCTGTATGAACCTGTGCCTCCATGGAGACGACAGGCTCCTGCCGGATCCCATGGTTCCCGCGTAACAGAATAAAGATACCCAGTGCAAAGAAAGAAGCGGCTGCCAGAAACAACAACAGATAGATACCACGCATATGAATCCTACGGCCGGACGTTGGCTGAAAATCGGTCTGCGAGGCCTCTGCGGTCTCCCTGCCCTGGGTCCCTGCCTTGCTGCGCATAGCCAGTTCAAGTTCCCGCTTCTTCCCTGATTTCTTCAACTGATCAAGTATAAAGGACATTTTATCTTTCTTTAGCTAAGGTTAATAATTTCCATATTGAGGCAATATGTCGTGAACGGTTTCTGAACCTTGCATCGCGAAGGACTTCCCGGGCCGCTTGTTTAAGCGTAAAACGTGTTACTAACAGTTCCTTCTTAATGCATGCTCCGAGAAGCGCCCTGTCTGCTATTACATTGATAAGCCGGGGAACGCCTCCGCTCACCCGGTATAAGGCGCTGACAGCGGACCTTGTAAAATGATTTTCAGTTGCACCGGCTGTCGCCATGCGGTGGTTGATGTATGATGTGGCCTCGATTTTTGAAAGGGGACCGAGGTGATACCGGGCGGTAATGCGCTGCGACATCTGTTCGAGCTCGGGCCTGGCCAGCATCGTCCGCAATTCAGGCTGACCGATGAGTATGATCCGCAGAAGCTTGCAGTCCTCTGTTTCGAGGTTGGTCAGAAGCCTCAGCAAATCCAGTACGTCCGGGGAAAGATACTGGGCTTCGTCGATAATAAGAAGGGCCTTGTGCGCCCTGGCATGTACCTCAATCAGGTGCAAGCTGATCAGATCAAAAAGCTCTTTTACGCTCTGCCCGCCAGGAGCATAAGGTATTTGGAACTCGTCGCAGATCGAGACGAGCAATTCCTGGACGTTCACCTTCGGATTTGCGATAAAAGCCACCTTCACATCCGCAGGCATCTGATCGAGGAGAAAACGGCATAGGGTGGTCTTACCGCTGCCGATCTCCCCTGTGAGCAGAACGAAGCCCCAGTCATCGTCGACACCGTACATGAGGTGAGCCATCGCCTCCCAGTGCTGTTCGCTCATATAAAGATAGCGCGGGTTAGCAGCCAAAGAGAAAGGCTTCTCCCTCAGATTGAAATGCCCACAATAAGATTCGGTTGTCATACCCTTTTAAAGTCCTTGCTCCCTGCGGTTTGCTTAGCCGGAGGTAGTTGCCCACTATGGACATAATATGACACCGCAATAAAAAAAACAACCTCGGGAAACATATACTACTTGGCGTTCAAACCTGGAAATAACGCTTAATGAATTTCAGTCACCAATCAGCACTTTTAGGGCAAATTTCATTGACAAACACCCCGTAAAATTATAATCTCTTAATCAAATATAGAATATGCATAAAAATAAATGTTAGACTGCAAAATAATGACAAAATTAATGATAAAATAGCATATGGAATTTGAATGGGACCCCAGAAAATCCGATGCTAACCTAAAAAAACATGGAATCTCTTTCCACCAGGCATCAACGATATTTGGCGATCCCCTCTCCATAACCTTTAACGATCCCGACCATTCTATCGGAGAGCATCGACTTCTAACTTTCGGTCATTCCAGGACAAATCAGTTGTTGGCTGTCGTTCACACAGAACGGCATGGAAAAACAAGAATAATAAGCGCAAGACGCGCAACAAAACAAGAGAGGAAAATATATGAAGACGGCTAAAAAAGAAGAAATGCGTAAAGAATATAAACGTGAAGATTTGGGCAAAGGCATAAGGGGCAAATATTATGAGGAATATAAAAAGGGAACGAACCTTGTTCTCCTGAGCCCTGATGTAGCAGCGGCATTTCCCGATGACGCTTCGGTCAATGAGGCTCTGCGCAGTTTGATGAAGATAGCACGACAATCAACAGGGCTAACGAGGCACTCCAGCGGACGGGCAATAGCCCGCCGCTGAGTTTGAGCGTTCGGTGAGGTTATAAGAGGAGTAGGAACTGTATGATTCAAAGGGTACAGAAGCGCCATCTGCAGGGTAGTCGATAGTCATGAACGTGCGCCTTCTCGATGTCACGACCGATGACCTTCCGCTCATCGAACAGTGGCTTTACGATGAACACGTCCGCAGCGCTTGGGGCGACCCCGAGACAAACGCCCGTATGCTGTGCGATCCACCAGCCGATGGGCACTGGCGCGCCATCATCGAGACCGATGGCCGCAAGGTGGGCCTGGTGCTGTGGCAGCACCCCACACGCCAGGAACTTGACGAGGCAGGCCTCATCGATATACCCGAGAGTGTAATTGACATCGACATTATGATTGGTGAGCGCACTGAAGTCGGACGAGGCGTGGGGTCTGCCGCAATACGCCTTGTTGCAAATGCCGTGTTGTCCGACCCCGCCGTACCGTTCGTCATCGCTGCGACCTTGATAGACAACCTGGCCTCGCAGCGGGCCTTTGCCAAGGCTGGCTTCCGGAGCGACCGGGAGTTCGACGACGTCCCGAGCGGGCGCTGTGTGCTTATGGTGCGGCATCGTGGGGCGCAGGACGCATGAACGAGCCCACACCGCGTTTCTGGGAGATCTTCTTCGAAGTCTAAGAAGCACTTGCCGTGCTCGATCAGCTCGCGCAGTAGACTGAGATGCATCGTCGGTATTCGGATTACTACGCCTACGAGTTCTTTGTCATACGCACCCTTGGGAGCAGTTCCAGGGGCATTGAGGGTCATTTTGCATTGTATAGCGATCAAAAATGTAATAGGCAGGTTGACATTATGTGAAAGAAGGAGTCTTATTTCACCTTGAGCACTGCCAAAAACGCTTCCTGAGGGAGCTCCAGTTTCCCGAACTGTTTCATTCTCTTTTTGCCCTCTTTCTGTTTTTCGAGCAGTTTTCTCTTGCGGGTTATGTCACCGCCATAGCATTTTGCCAGCACATCTTTTCTGAGGGCTTTTACGCTCTCTCTCGCGATGATCTTGTTGCCGATTGCTGCCTGTATGACAACCTCGTACATCTGTCGTGGGATGATCTGTCTGAGTTTTTCTGACAGTTCACGGCCCTTGTAATATGACTTGTCTTTATGCACTATCAGGGAAAGGGCATCGACAACCTCTCCGTTAAGGAGAATATTGAGTTTAACGAGATCCGATTCCCTGTAACCGATGAATTCATAGTCCATGGATGCATATCCTTTCGAAATAGACTTTAATCTGTCATAGAAATCCCAGAGTATCTCATTTAAGGGCAGTTCATATTCGACCTTAATCCTGTCTTTGCCAATGTAGGTAAAATTTCTCTGAACGCCTCTTTTTTCCTGACACAGATCAAGAATCGGGCCTATGAAGTCCTTAGGTACGAAAATGGTTGCAAGAACAAAGGGCTCTTCTATGATTTCATAGGTTTCCGGCAGCCGGGAAGGATTTTCAATATGCACGACCTCCATATCTGTTTTTGTCACTCTGTACACGACTGTTGGCGCAGTGCTTAAGAGTGCAAGGTCAAATTCCCGCTCAAGCCTTTCTTTGATGATTTCCATATGGAGCAATCCAAGGAAGCCGCACCTGAACCCGAAGCCGAGAGCTAAGGATGTCTCAGGCTCATAGATGAAGGAAGAATCATTCAGCCGGAGTTTATTCAAGGCGTCTCTGAGGTTTTCATACTGATGCGACTGAGTAGGATAAAGACCGCAAAAGACCATCGGTTTGATATCCTTATATCCCGGACAGGGTTCTTTTGCGGGTTCATCAGCGCCGGTTATGGTATCACCTATCTTTGTGTCGGTAACCATTTTTATGCCTGCAATGATATAGCCTACTTCCCCTGAGACCAACTCAGGCACAGGCTCCATCTTGGGTGAAAATATCCCAACCTGTGCCACTTCAAATGAATCGCCGGTGGCCATAAGCTTGATTTTTTTGCCTGCCATCACTTTACCGTCGAATATCCTGACAAGAACGATAACGCCCTGATAGTTATCAAACCAGGAATCGAATATCAGGGCTTTTAAAGGGTTGCTGTCATCACCTTTGGGCGCAGGTATCCTGTTCACGATAGCTTCGAGTATTTCCTTGGTGCCTCTGCCTTCTTTTGCGCTTGCAAGAATAGCATCAGAACAATCAATGCCGATTGCCTCTTCTATCTGCTTCCTGGTCTCTTCAGGGCTGGCTGCCGGCAGGTCTATTTTATTTATGACAGGGATGATCTCAAGATTATGCTCTGTTGCAAGATATGCATTTGCAAGTGTCTGTGCCTCAACACCCTGCGATGCATCAACAATAAGGAGCGCGCCTTCACATGAAGCGAGGCTCCTTGAAACCTCATATGAAAAGTCTACATGCCCCGGAGTGTCTATAAGGTTGAGGATATAACTATTGCCATCTTCAGCGTTATATGTAAGCCTGACCGCATGTGCCTTTATGGTAATGCCTCTTTCTTTTTCAAGGTCCATTGAATCCAGGACCTGCTCTGTCATCTCCCTTGAACTCAGCGCCCCTGTATATTCAAGAAGCCTGTCTGCAAGGGTAGATTTCCCGTGATCAATATGGGCTATGATGGAAAAATTACGTATATTTTTTGGCGTCTTCATATAAGCTTTATATTTTATCATAAACAATATATAAAATCCTTTAACTTGTTTGCTTTATACGCTGCTGAAATGTTAAACTTAGCACTAAATTGGCGCTAAAATGCTTGATGATATTTTAAAAACAGGGTTAACATTCGACGACGTGCTTCTTACGCCTGCCAAGTCAGAAGTGCTTCCAAAAGAGACAGATATTTCTACTCTGCTTACGCGAAATATCAGCATAAATATACCTATAATAAGCGCAGCAATGGATACAGTCACAGAGTCTGATCTGGCAATAGCCATGGCCCGTGAGGGAGGAATAGGGATCATCCACAGGGCTATGAGTCCGGAAAAACAGAGGTCAGAAGTCGATAAAGTCAAGAAATCCGAAAGCGGTATGATACTCGACCCGATAACCATATCACCCGATTCACCGATCTCAGAGGCGTTCGCTTTAATGCAAAAATTCAGGATATCAGGTGTGCCTGTTACGGAAAAAGGCAAGCTCATCGGAATAATCACAAACAGGGACCTGCGTTTTGAAACCCAGTTCAATAAGAAGGTTTCTCTCGTGATGACAAAGGAGAAACTCATTACAGCATCTCTCGGCACTGACCTCGACATGGCACAGAAGATTCTTCACAAATACAAAATAGAAAAACTTCCAATCGTAGATAAAAACAACAATCTTAAGGGGCTGATTACCATAAAAGATATTGAAAAGAGAAAAAAGTATCCAAATGCATGTAAAGACAAGGTCGGCAGGCTCTGTGTCGGGGCTGCCATAGGCACCGGAGAGGATTCAGTTTACAGGGCAGAGCTTCTTGTAAAAGCAGGTGTTGATGTGATCGTGATTGATACTGCCCATGGTCATACTACTCCGGTCATCAATACGTTAAAGGCATTAAAAAAGAAGTTTGATGTGGATGTTATCGCAGGGAATATTGCCACTGCTGAAGCTGCCCGTGACCTTATTAAGGCAGGTGCAGATGGCATAAAAGTCGGGATAGGTCCCGGCTCAATATGCACTACGAGAATAATAGCGGGAGCAGGCGTACCGCAGATTACTGCAATAAAGAATTGTTTTGATGTTGCAAAGAAATCTAAAGTGCCTATAATAGCTGATGGCGGAATAAAGTATTCTGGTGATGTAGTAAAGGCGTTGGCAGTCGGTGCCCATTCTGTAATGATAGGAAGCTTGTTTGCCGGCACAGACGAATCTCCGGGCGAGATAGTTCTTTTCCAGGGTCGGAGCTACAAGGTTTACAGGGGAATGGGATCAATCGGAGCAATGGAGCAGGGTACGAAAGACAGATATTTCCAGTCGGGTGTGAAATCCACGAAACTTGTACCTGAGGGTGTCGAAGGAAGAGTTCCATATAAAGGTGCGGTTTCACAGAGCGTTCATCAGTTAATCGGCGGCGTACGTTCGGGAATGGGCTACTGCGGTTGCAGGAACCTCACTGAGCTAAGGAAAAGGGCAAGATTCATCCGGATTACCAGCGCCGGACTCAGGGAAAGCCATGTGCATGATGTCATCATAACAAAAGAGGCGCCGAATTACAGGCCTGAATGGTAAGCTGCAAGAACCACATGCCCATTTGTCATTCCCGCTTGTCGGGAATCCTTTTTTAGATAAGAAAGATACCGGACAAGCCGGTATGACAACAGTAATTTATAAATATCTGCTTTAGGATATTAATCGTATTATGCATGAAGAGAAAATATTAGTCCTCGATTTCGGCTCGCAATATACACAGCTCATTGCAAGACGTGTAAGAGAAAACAAGGTTTATTCGGAAATATTCCCGTTCAATGCCTCAATTGAAAAGATAAGAAATTTCAATCCAAAAGGGATAATCCTATCGGGTGGTCCGTCAAGTGTTTATGATAAAGGCTCACCTATCCCTGACCTTGCAATTTTTGAACTCGGCGTACCTGTTCTTGGCATCTGTTATGGAATGCAGCTCATGGCGCACTGTCTTGGGGGAAGGGTTGGAAAAGCACAGAAAAGAGAATATGGGAAAGCAGAGCTTGTCATTGACCATAAAACCGATCTGTTTAATGATATTCCCAAAAGAACTGTTGTCTGGATGAGCCATGGTGACAGAATTGAACGTGTTCCATCTCCATTTAAACCAATAGCACATACAGGAAATTCTCCGGTTGCAGCCATGTATGATAAAGGGAGAAGTTTTTTTGCACTTCAGTTTCATCCTGAAGTTGTTCATACACCTTTGGGATTCAGGATAATCAGGAACTTTCTATTTAACATATGTTCATGCAGGCCGCTGTGGACTATGAAATCTTTTATTGAAACTGCAACGGAAGAGATAAGGGAAAAGGTAGGGAAGAAAAAAGTTGTATGCGGTATAAGCGGCGGCGTGGATTCAACTGTGACCGCAGTTATCGTACACAGGGCGATAGGAAGACAGCTTACCTGTATATTTGTTGACAATGGTGTTCTGAGGACCGGAGAAGCAAAGAAGGTCGAACAGACCCTCAGAAAAAACTTTCATATGAATATCGACTGTGTTGACGCCTCTGAAAGATTTCTTAAAAAGCTGAAAGGTGTTATTGATCCTGAGAAAAAGAGGAAGATAATCGGAAATGAATTCATAAGAGTTTTTGAGGAGGGGGCAAAGAAGATCAAAGGTGTGGAATTCCTTGCGCAGGGGACGCTCTACCCTGATGTCATAGAGAGCGTATCTTTCAAAGGTCCTTCAGCCACCATCAAGAGCCATCATAATGTGGGAGGGCTCCTTGAGAAGATGAAATTAAAGCTGATAGAGCCTCTGAGGGAGTTATTCAAGGATGAGGTCAGAGTCCTCGGCAAAGAACTCGATATGCCGGAAGAAATAATAAACCGTCATCCCTTTCCAGGGCCGGGCCTTGCGATACGGGTTATCGGCGAGGTTACCAGGGAGAGATGCGATATCCTGAGAAAGGCAGATACTATTGTCCTTGATGAGATAAAGAAGGCAGGCCTGTACAAGAAAATCTGGCAGGCTTTTGCAGTGCTGTTGCCCGTCAAAAGCGTTGGTGTTATGGGAGACGAGAGGACATATGAAAATGTCATTGCGATCAGGGCGGTAAACAGCCTCGATGGAATGACAGCGGACTGGTCAAGGATTCCCTATTATGTTTTGGGGATAATGTCAAACAGGATAATTAATGAGGTTAAAGGCGTTAACAGGGTAGTCTATGACATAAGCTCAAAACCGCCGAGCACGATTGAATGGGAATGAGAATACAGCAAACAGTACATAGCAGATAGCAAATAGCAAACGATAACTTAATGACAGATATAAAGTCTTACCTTAACGAGAAACGGGAATTAATTGACTCATATCTGAAATCATATTTTGTTTCACCTTCCTCTCCTTCTGTTCTCCATGAGGCGATGAAGTATTCGCTGTTCGCAGGCGGTAAGAGGATACGTCCGATACTTGCTCTGGCATCTTATGAGGCGTGTGGAGGAGATGCAAAAAAGATCATACCGCAGGCTGCAGCCCTTGAACTAATTCATACGTATTCTCTTGTCCATGACGATTTGCCTGCCATGGACAATGATGATCTGAGACGGGGAAAACCTACGAACCATAAGATGTTCGGAGAGGCAATGGCAATCCTTGCAGGGGATGCCCTTCTGACTGAAGCCTTTATGATGATGACGGAAACAAATCCCCCCTTACCCCCCTTTACTAAAGTGGGGAACAAAAATATAGAGCCCCCCTTTTATAAAGAGGGTGTAGGTGGATTTTCTGGTGAACGTATTAAACCTTCTTTACTGCTGAAAGCTGTCAGAGAAGTAGCGCTTGCTGCAGGGCATAATGGTATGGTCGGCGGCCAGGCTCAGGATATTATTTCAGAAGATGCAGAACCTGACAGCGAGGCTCTGGAATTCATTCACCTTCACAAGACTGCAGCGCTTATAAAAGCCTCTCTAAGAATCGGTGCTATACTTGCCGGCAGCAGCAAAAAACAGCTTCAGGCATTAACAAGATACGGTGAAAATACAGGACTGGCATTTCAGATTATTGATGACCTGCTGGATGTCGAGGGCTCTGCCGAAGAACTCGGAAAATCTGTCGGCTCAGACAGCAGGAAAAAGAAGATGACATATCCATCCCTTTATGGGACAGAAGGAGCAAGAAACAAGGCAAATGAGTTAATATCAATAGCAATAGATGAGATAGGGATATTTTCATCAGAGGCAGATCCGTTAAGGGAGATCGCCGGGTATCTGGCGAAAAGGAGGGCTTAATGTATCTTGAACAAATCAAATCACCGGCAGATCTGAAAAAACTTGCTATTGCCGACCTGAAGAAACTTGCAGGTGAGATAAGAACCGAGATGGTTTATCGCGTTTCCAAGAACGGAGGGCATTTAGCATCAAATCTCGGAGTGGTCGAGCTTACCATTGCGCTCCACTATGTATTCAATTCACCTGTGGACAAGATAATATGGGACGTTGGTCATCAGTCATATCCCCATAAATTGATAACCGGAAGATATGACAAATTTTCGAGTTTAAGAAAATATAAAGGTATTGCAGGATTCCCGCGAAGAGATGAAAGTGAACATGATGCATTCGGCACAGGACATAGTTCCACATCAATATCCGCTGCTCTGGGAATCATAGAAGGAAGGGAAAAAAACAAGGAGGACTTTAAGGTAATTGCAGTGATTGGCGATGGGGCTATGACTGCAGGGCTTGCACTGGAAGGTCTGAATAATGCAGGCGATCTTAAAAAAGACCTTATTGTAATTCTGAATGATAATGAGATGTCCATCTCTCCGAACGTAGGCGCTCTCTCGGCTTATTTAAACAGGATACTTACAGGAGAGCGTTATCAGAAATTCAAGAAGGAGACAAGGTCTTTTCTTGAGAGCATACCAAAACTTGGCGACAAAGCTGCAAAAATAGCCCAGAAGACAGAAGAAATGGTCAAAGGTTTTTTTCTTCCGGGCATACTCTTTGAGGAGCTTGGATTCAATTATGTAGGCCCTATAGAAGGCCATAATATTGAGCTCTTAATAGATACTCTAAAGAGGATTAGAACATCGACATCGCCGGTTCTCATCCATGTTATAACAAAAAAGGGCAAGGGTTATGAATTTTCAGAAAAAGATCCTTCCATGTTTCACGGGATCGGACCCTTCAAGCTTGATACAGGCGCTCCTTCAGCCGGTGCGGGCATGACATACAGTGAAGTATTCGGCGATACGCTGACAGAACTCGCAAAAACTGATGATAAAATAATAGCTATAACCGCAGCCATGAAAGAGGGAACCGGTCTTGAACATTTTGCAATGAAGTATCCTGAAAGGTTCTATGATGTCGGGATTGCAGAGCCCCATGCTGTAACGTTTGCCGCAGGGCTTGCAACGCAGGGATTAAAGCCTGTTGTTGCAATCTATTCAACATTCCTTCAGCGGGCATACGATGAAATAGTCCATGATGTCTGTCTTCAGAACCTGCATGTTGTTTTCGCCATAGACAGGGCGGGTATAGTCGGTGAAGACGGACCTACACATAACGGATTGTTTGATCTCTCCTTTTTAAGACATATTCCAAATCTGGCTGTGATGTCACCTAAAGATGATATTGAATTCAAATACATGCTCGGGCTTGCCCTGAATCACAAAGGACCTGTTGCAATCAGATACCCGAGGGGAAAAGTGCCTGTACAGGATCAGGGCGCTAAATCGTTTGACGGATTCAGAATCGGGGAGTCAGAGATTCTTAAGCAGGGGAAAGACGTTGCATTAATAGCAGTGGGAAATACAGTGTATCCGTCACTTAACGTAGCGGAACGGCTCGAAAAGGAAGGTTTTTCTGTAATGGTTATCAATGCGAGATTTATAAAGCCCCTGGATCGCAATCTTATATCATCTGTCGCTTCAGTGGTTCCGAGAATTATTACCATAGAAGACAATATCCTTCAGGGTGGTTTTGGAAGCGCTATACTTGAATTTTTGAACAAAACAGAATTCTCTCACATAAAGATAAAGAGATTAGGTATGCCGGATAAATTTGTTGAACAGGGTTCTCAGGAAGAATTAAGAAGAATATACGGACTTGATGAAGAAGGAATCTATACGGCAGCGCTCTCTCTTTTGCACGAACCGATATATAAATATTGAAAGAAAGACTGGACAAAGCTCTGTTCTCAAAAGGGCTTGTAAAAAGCAGAGAAATGGCAAGAGCCTTCATCATGGAAGGAAAGGTCTATGTTGACGGCAATAAGATCACAAAGGCAGGCTTCCCTGTAAATGAAAATTCAGATATTTCCCTTCAGGCAACTGATCTGCCTTATGTAAGCAGGGGTGGTCTGAAACTCGAAGCTGCAATAAAATATTTCGATATCGACGTAAAAGATAAAATAATTATGGATGTCGGTTCATCGACAGGCGGATTTACTGATTGTTTGTTGCAGAAAGGGGCAAAGAAGGCATATTGTATCGATGTCGGGTATGGACAGCTTGCCTGGTCTTTGAGAAAAGACCCGAGGGTTATACTTCTGGAAAGAACCAATATAAGATATCTCAGAGAAATACTTCAGGAGCAAGGAGCAAGGGGCAAGGAACAAGAATATGGGGATCTTGTAAATAGTAAAATAGACATCGCTACAATAGACGTTTCTTTCATCTCACTGACAAAGGTTATCCCTGAAGTAATTAAATTCCTTAAAGATGAAGGCGAGGTGCTTGCACTTGTTAAGCCCCAGTTTGAAGTTGGAAAGGGAGAGGTAGGGAAGGGCGGCATTGTGAGAGAAGAAGAAAAGAGGTTAAAAGCTGTAAAATGTGTAGAGGAAGATATGAAGAAATGCGGTCTTAAATCTCATGGTGTGTTTCAGTCCCCTGTAATAGGTCAAAAAGGTAATGTAGAATATTTCTTGTATATGAAAAAGTATTGATATGGAAGAAGAAAAAGTATTAATAGGATTTGATTTATCAACTGCATCAAAATTATCAATAGAACTGCTTATTGAGGATGCGGTAGATGTTTCTGTCTTCGGGGAGATAGCAAAGGCAAATAAGAACAGACCTGAGATACTGACCCTGCTCCTTGATCATCCTGAAACACCTGATGAAGTTCGGCAGCAGGTTTCAGTTGTGCTGAGCGTTCCTTTAAAACAAAGATCAGAAATAGCCAAGGTCCATAAAACAGAGGAAGAGCGCGCGCAGACAATCCTCCAGAAGATCCAGAAATTAAGCGTCTCTGAAAGAATTCACATTGCTCTCAGGGGCGGCAAGGAGATAAGGTCAATCCTCCTGCGCGATCCGAATAAGGAAGTCTGCATGACTGTTATGGAGAATCCGAAAATTACAGAAACAGAAATAGAGGTAATCGCCAGATCCAGATCGATAGCAGACGAGGCATTAAGAAGGATAGCCAAGAACAGGCAGTGGATGAAAAACTATAATATTGTTTTTGCCCTTGTTACGAATCCGAAAACCCCTCCTGGAATTGCACTTCCGCTTGTGAGTGAACTGAAAACAAGAGACCTTTCAATACTTGAAAAAAATAAAAATGTTACCGAGGGGATCAGATCTACTGCCAAAAAACTTGTTCGGGCCAGAAAAGGATAGTAAGTCTGTATCCCTCCAGTTATGGGTTATAAGTCTCTAAAAATCTGTTGCAAAATCTTTTTAAATACCGTTAAATAAAAACCTTTACGAAGGCTGATCCTGAAAGCTTTCGGAACTGCGGCTACATTTTTGAAATAACCTAAAGTATAATATTACATTTCATAGGAGCGGTATGCTGAGAAAATTCAAGATAGACAAATATCATGCAGGGATAGTTCCTGAATCTACGTTATTCAAGACCTTGCGATACCTTGATACAGAAAAAATAGAGACCCCATTTCTCCTGATAGACAAGGATAAGGTCAGGGAGAAAACCACAATGATCGGCCGTAATATCAAAAACGCAAAGGTATTTTATGCGGTTAAGGCTAATCCCGATATTGAGATACTCAGATTCCTGAACGGGCTTAAAATGGGATTCGAAATAGCCTCTGAGGGAGAACTGGAAATACTCTCATCGATCGGCGTTGAACCTTCAAGGATTATATCGAGCAATCCTGTGAAATCCCTGAAGTTTTTAAAGATTGCAGCCTCTTGTCGAGTCAATCATTTCTCCTTTGATTCGATGGAAGAAGTTAATAAAATCGCAAAGTTCATTCCGGATTGTAATGTGTATGTCAGACTATCAGTGCCGAACGAAGGCAGTGAATGGCCGCTCAGCAAGAAGTTCGGGGTAGAACTTGATGATGCTTTATCACTTTTATCATATGCAAAGGATAGTGGTTTGAATCCGGTTGGTATTACATTTCATGTCGGTTCACAATGCACAAATATTTACAACTGGAATATAGCCCTTGATAAGGCAAAGACATTATGGGATATATCACGGAAAAAAGGGATAGAACTGAGGCTCCTGAATATTGGTGGAGGATATCCGATAAAATATACGAAAAATGTAGTTAGCATAGAAGCGATAGAAAAGAATGTAAACAGCCTTATTTTTGAGAGATTTCCGGAAGATATAGAGATTCAAATCGAACCAGGCAGAGCGGTTGTCGGAGACGCCGGCATATTTGTCAGTACAGTAATCGGCAAGGCAGCAAGAGGAGATGAGGACTGGGTTTATATAGATGTAGGAGTTTTTAACGGACTGATGGAAAGTGTCGGCGGCATAAAGTACAGTTATATTGTTGAAGGCTCAAGACAGGCAAGATCAAGGAAACAATGGACAATAGCAGGTCCGAGTTGTGACAGCTTTGATGTGATAGACAAGAATGTTTCTCTTCCGGAACCCCAGGTAGGCAATCTGATGCTTGTTTTATCCAGCGGTGCATATACGGTATCCTATGCATCGGAATTTAATGGATTTTCGATACCTAAAACAATTCTTATTTAGAGAAAAGGAGTAAAAATGATTAAATTTAATGAAAAAGCGCCGTATGCTCCGGTTGAATACTTATATGATGTCGAAGAGATCCTTTATAAAGGCAAGAGCAAATTTCAGGAAATAATGGTTATCAGGAATCCTCATTACGGGAAAATGCTCATTCTTGACGATGTTGTCCAGATCACTGAAAGAGATGAGTTTTTTTATCATGAAATGCTCACCCATGTCGTGATGCATGCCAATCCGTGTCCAAAGAAGGTTATCGTGATCGGCGGCGGTGATGGAGGTGTTGTAAGAGAAGTGCTGAAATACAAAACTGTCGAAAAAGTCTATTTTATTGAAATAGACGAAGAGGTAATAAACATTTCGAAAAGATTTTTCCCAACCGTATCTTCGGGAATTGATGATCCGCGCGTAGAAATAAATATTATGGACGGCGCAGACTTTGTAGCAAAAAGAAAAACCCCTGATATAGATGCTGTGATTATTGACTCTACGGATATTATCGGTTTTGCGAGAAGTCTTTTTACAAACGAATTCTTCACTTCTGTAAAAAATTGTCTTAGTGATACAGGCATGTTTGTTACACACACTGAATCGCTGCATTTTCACAAGGATATGGTTATCGAGATCCAGGAAGCGCTGAAAAAGGTTTTTCCTGTAGTTGACCTGTACACAGCTCCGATTGCAACATATCCCGGCAACTGGTGGGCATTTGCAGTAAGTTCAAAAGGTCCTTCTCCACGAGAGATAAGGAGTAAAACGGAAATGAAAACAAAATATTATAGTGATGAGATCCACCAGCAGTCATTTATGCCCAGAGGCATGTATGAGAGGCTGATGCAGAGAAAATTGGAGTGGTGATCATTAACATCAGGGGTATTTTATGTGAAGGGTAAAATAACTGACAGTTGCTGGTTTATTGATAAAGACAGCAGATACAGGTGGATATTCCACAAGGTAAAAAAAAAGTTGATATCCTGCCATACGCCGTTCCAGCATGTGGAAATTATCGATACATATCAGTTTGGACGGGTTGTGATCCTTGATAAGAAAATTCAATCTACAGAGACAGATGAATATATTTATCATGAAACGCTCGTCCATCCTGTCATGATAACCCATCCAAAACCCCGGAGAGTTCTTATATTGGGGGGAGGCGAAGGCGCAACATTACGGGAGGTGCTGAAA
>VGWX01000044.1 GCA_016873615.1 Nitrospira sp.
AGTGAATCTTCGATAATCCATGCCATAACGAACTACTATCGTGGAGGAGGAGATGCACTGACTGCGACAAAGAAAACGACCACGACCTCCACGAAGGCACTCCAGGCAAAAGACTATACATTCTCAGATGACGAACTCAGGGAAGAAGAAACATTGACCTCTACTGATGAAGGCCTTTCAGTTGACGTCGACGAATTTGACAAAGTCGTGGGAGATGCCCTTGACAGTGTAGAAGCGTATACCGATAAAGACGAATCAGGAAGTTCCGAGATCGAAGAGCCGATAGTAAAGCTGGTGAACGGTATACTTATAAATGCCATTAAAGGTGGAGCGAGTGATATCCATATAGAACCTTATGAAAACAGATTAAGGGTTCGGTACAGGGTTGATGGAGTCTTGTTTAATGCGATGAATCTTCCTTTAAAAATAAAAAACCCTATAACATCGAGGCTCAAGATTATGTCAAAGCTCGACATTGCCGAACGGCGACTTCCGCAGGATGGAAGGATCAAGCTGAGACTCGGACAAAAAAAGGAGATAGATTTTCGTGTATCGGTTCTGCCATGCCTTTTTGGTGAAAAAACGGTCCTCAGAATTCTTGACAAAGCAAGCCTTCAGGCGGACCTTACAAAACTTGGGTTTGAGGATAATGCGCTGGCAACGTTCATGGATTCACTGAGCAAACCCTATGGTATGATACTTGTTACAGGGCCTACCGGAAGCGGAAAGACAACAACCCTTTATTCTGCATTGAGTTACCTCAATAAGCCCGGCCTTAATATAATGACTGCCGAGGACCCTGTTGAGTATAACTTTATGGGTATGAATCAGGTGCAGGTGAAGGAAGAGATAGGCCTCACATTTGCCTCTTCACTCAGGGCTTTTTTACGGCAGAGTCCTGATATTATTCTTGTTGGAGAGATTCGTGACTTTGAGACTGCCGAGATCGCAGTTAAGGCAGCGCTGACAGGTCACCTTGTCCTGAGCACGCTGCATACAAATGATGCTCCAAGCAGTATAAGCAGGCTCCTGAATATGGGGATTGAACCATTCCTGGTATCAGCATCATTAGTCCTTATTGCAGCACAGAGGCTTGCAAGAAAGATATGCCAGGAATGCAAGGAAGTTGAAAAAGTGCCTGTTCCCGCCCTCATCCAATTAGGTTTTTCAGAAGAGAAAGCAGAATCTGTAAAATGCTATAAAGGAAAGGGGTGTGCCTTATGCAGTGGTTCCGGATATAAAGGAAGGATAGCGCTTTATGAAGTCATGCCTGTTGTATCCGAGATCAAGGAGATGGTTCTTGAAGGCGCGGCAGCAGATGAACTGAAAAAGACTGCTGTCAGGTTCGGTATGAAAACTTTACGAATGAGTGGTCTTACAAAAGTTGAAGAAGGTGTTACCTCTATAGAAGAGGTCATGAGAGTTACATTTGGAGACTAATTAATTAAGGAGCTAAACATGGCTACACTATATGATTTGCTGAAAATGATGATAGAAAAAAATGCCTCAGATCTTCATATTACGACAGGGAGTTCTCCGAGGCTGAGAATAGATGGAAAGCTTGTAAGTATTGATCACCCGCCGCTGACACCTACGGATACAAAAACAGTCTGCTACAGCATACTTACAGATGCGCAAAAACATAAATATGAAGAAAACAATGAGCTTGACCTCTCTTTTGGCGTTAAGGGATTAAGCAGGTTCAGGGCAAACATCTTTATGCAGCGGGGTGCGGTTGCCGGAGCATTCAGGACTATCCCTTTTGAAATAAGAACTTTTAAAGACCTCGGGCTGCCGGATATTATTGGTGAGCTTGTAAAAAAGCCCCGCGGACTGATTCTTGTTACCGGGCCCACAGGGAGCGGTAAATCTACGACTCTGGCGGCCATGATTGACAAAATAAATACAGAAAGGGCTGAACACATCATTACAGTTGAGGATCCTATAGAATATCTTCACCCTCATAAAAAATGTCTGATCAATCAGAGAGAGGTAAATGCAGATACAGCGTCTTTTAAGGCAGCCTTGAGATACGTTCTCAGACAGGACCCTGATGTGGTATTAATAGGTGAGATGCGCGACCTCGAGACTATAGAAGCAGCCCTCACTGTCTCAGAGACCGGTCACCTGACGCTTGCCACACTTCACACGAATTCAGCAGTCCAGACCATAAACCGTGTTATAGATGTGTTTCCCCCGCATCAGCAGGAACAGATAAGAGTACAGCTCTCTTTCGTGCTTGAGGGGATATTTGCGCAACAGCTTATCCCAAAGAAGTCAGGACAGGGAAGGGTTCTTGCAGTTGAACTGCTGGTCCCGAATCCTGCAATACGAAATCTTATACGGGAGGACAAGACACACCAGCTCTATTCGATGATGCAGACAGGCCAGGCAAAATTCGGTATGCAGACAATGAACCAGTCATTAATGGATCTTTATACAAAAGGACTTATAACTTACGAGGATGCTATCGGAAGGTCATCAGTGGCCGATGAATTAATACAAATGATTCAGAAAAATATGCCAGCAACATCTGGTAGAGGGAGGTAACAAAAGTGGCTACTGTATTTCAATGGTCAGGGAAGACAACTAAGGGCATTATCGAAACAGGGGAGATGACCGCGGCAACAAAAGAAGAAGTAATTGCCCAGCTCAGGAAAAGAAATATTACTGCTACCATTGTTACAGAAAAAACAAAGAAATCTCTGTTAGGCAAAATAAGCTTTGGAGGCGGCGTAAAGGATAAAGATATCGTAATATTCACAAGGCAGTTTGCAACAATGATTGATGCAGGCCTTCCACTTGTGCAGGCGCTTGATATCCTGTCTACACAGGTTGAAAGTAAGGCCTTGAGCAACGCCCTTGTACAGGTGAAGGCTGATGTTGAATCAGGCGCTACATATGCTGATGCGCTCAAAAAACATACGAGGATATTCAGTGAGTTATACGTGAATATGGTCGCAGCAGGTGAGGCAGGAGGTATACTCGATACAATCCTGAACAGATTGGCAGCATATATTGAAAAGGCCATGAAACTGAAGAAGAAGGTTAAAGGTGCAATGGTCTATCCTGCTGTTGTTTCGTCTATCGCTATTCTTGTCATAGCAGTCATAATGATTTTCGTTGTCCCTACATTTGCCAAAATGTTCACAACCCTTGGAGGAAGCCTTCCACTGCCGACCTTGATAATTATAAAAACGAGTAATTTTATTGCAGGGATAGGAGGATTGCTTGTCGCTGCAGCAATAGTCGGATTCGTTGTCTTTATCTCACAGACGCGAAGAACAGAGAAGGGGAAATATGTTACAGACAAAATACTGCTCAGGCTCCCGATATTCGGTCCTCTCCTGAATAAAGTCGCTGTTGCAAAATTTACAAGGACGCTGGGCACTCTCGTCAGCAGTGGTGTGCCGATCCTCGATGGCCTTGAGATAACAGCAAAGACATCAGGGAATAAGGTCATCGAATATGCAATTATGGATGTAAGAAAAGGAGTTGTCAGCGGAAAGACCCTTGCAGAACCTATCACAAAGGCCAAGGTTTTTCCCCCCATGGTTACACACATGATAGCAGTTGGTGAATCAACCGGAGCGCTTGATGCAATGCTTGCAAAGATTGCAGATTTTTACGATGACGAGGTTGATGCTGCGGTAGGAAACCTCACTGCAATGATGGAACCCATGCTTATGGTATTTCTTGGTGGAGCCGTTGGTTTTATCGTTGTTGCCATGTATTTGCCGATATTCAAACTGATTACGCTCATAAAATAAAAACTCTTATAATTTAAAGATATGGATATGAGGATTCACCCCGCTTCAAAGGACTTCAGGGTGAACAATCAACGATAAAAAATACATGTCTGAAGATATTAGTGCGTTAAAAAAGAAATTAAATGCCCTGATAGCGTTCAGGATCATCTTCGTTATTCTTTTATTTGGTTCCTCTTTCTTTTTCCTGGGATTTGAAAGATTCCCTTATATCCGTTCAATATCTTATCTCGTTGCATTTCTTTTTATGGCGACTATCATTTATATCTATTTGCTTGAGAGAATGAGAGATATTGTTCCTCTGGCATACACCCAATTGGTTCTGGATGTGATCTTTGAGATATTCATAATATATTTTACCGGCGGGATCGACAGTTGGTTTTCTTTTACCCTAATGCTCACTATCATAGCTTCGAGTATTGTGCTGAATGAAAAAGCCGGTTTCATAATTGCGACGCTGAGCAGCATATTGTACGGGATACTCGTAATCCTCCAGTTTTATGGTGTTCTTCCTGTAACCAGCGGCGGGTATATGGAAGAGAAGGATTACCTGTACAAAATATTTATTCACACAATTTTCTTTTATGTTACTGCTTATCTCAGTGGTTATCTCTCATCAAGGCTTGAGAAGACAGCCCAGAAACTTAAGGAAAGGGATCTGAACGTACGGGACCTTGAAATTTTCAACAGGGAGGTGCTGGAAAACATGCCAAGCGGTCTTTTCACTACTGATATGGACGGCAAAGTGGTAATGTTCAACCGCGCTGCAGAGAGGATAACAGGCGTCCAGAGGGACTCTGTCATTGGACGGAAGATAGATACCGTTCTCCCTTTCTTACGCAGCCCTTTTTCCGAGGGGCGCAGAGAAGAGACAATAAAAGCCGATGGTCTGAAAAAGATAATCGGACTGAACATATCAATGCTGAAAGGCTTGGCAGAGAATATGCAGGGTTTTATCGTAATCTTCCAGGACCTTACACAGTTGAAACAGCTTGAGAAAGAAATGAAGCAGAAGGAGAAATGGGCTGCTATAGGAGAACTTTCATCAAATATCGCGCATGAGATAAGGAATCCTCTTGCTTCTCTCAAGGGATCTATAGAAATGCTAAAAGAAGGCTCTGTCCCTGATAATCATAAAGAGAGACTTATGGAGATTGCGCTGAACGAGATGAATCGTCTCAACCGCGTTATTACTGACTTCCTTACATATTCAAGACCTACGCCGGCAGAGTTCAAAATATTTGACCTCCATAGACTGCTTGATGAGACATTAGAGCTTCTCGAAAATGTGGATCAGGACAGAAGTAATGTATCTATAAGGAAAGAATACGGGGGAACGCTTGAAGTGAAGGCAGACCCTCAGAAATTGAGACAGGTATTCTGGAACCTTGGGATAAATGCAGTAGAAGCAATGCCGGAGGGAGGAGAACTCGTTGTTTCTACAAGAAATGCAGACAGACTTGTAGAAATAACGTTCAAGGATTCCGGCAGCGGTATAGACAAAGAGCATATCGAAAAAATATTTTATCCCTTTTTTACTACAAAGGAACAGGGCACAGGACTCGGACTTGCAATAGCGTACAGGATAGTCGAAGAGCATAACGGCATCTTGAAGGTTTCAAGCAGCTCTGGCATTGGCGCAACTTTTGAGGTTATACTACCGGGGAGTTATGAAAAAGCATAAGGGTAAAATACTGATCGTAGAAGATGAGAAAAGCATGCGCGAGGTGCTCAAGATCCTCCTTGAAGGAGAGCACCATAAGATAGCAACTGCATCTGACGGACTCGAAGGTCTCTCATATCTGGACAAAGACATCTTTGACCTCGTCATAACAGACATAAAGATGCCAAAGGCTAACGGTTTTGATGTCCTGAAAAAGGTAAAAGAAATATCTCCGGATACTATCGTTATTATGATAACAGCCTATGCAAATAAAGAGACAGCAATCGAAGCTATGAAATTAGGCGCCTATGATTACATCAGCAAACCTTTTAATATCGATGAAATCAGGTTGATTGTCCGCAAAGCGATCGAGAAGAAAAAGGAGAAAGATGAGCTTTCACTCTTAAGAGAAAAAGTAGAGGCTTCTTTTACGCTCGAAAATATTATTGGTAAAAGCCCGAGTATGCAGGAAATGTTCAAACTCATTCCGAGGATAGCTCAGAGCAACTCAAATGTACTCATAATAGGGGAAAGCGGTTCGGGTAAGGAATTAGTTGCATCAGCAGTGCATAACCTCAGTCAGAGAAAGGAAAAGAATTTTCTGACAATAAATTGCGCAACATTTCCTGAAGGACTCCTTGAGTCAGAACTGTTCGGGCACATGAAAGGTGCGTTTACCGGCGCTTTGTATAATAAACAGGGATTGTTTGAGATTGCAGACGGCGGCAGCATGTTCCTTGACGAAATCGGGGAAATGCCGACGAACCTGCAGGCTAAATTGCTCAGGGTTCTTGAAAACGGGACATTCAGACGTGTCGGTGGAACAACAGACATAAAAGTCGATATAAGGATTATATCAGCCACGAATAAGGATTTAAAAGAGGAGATAGCAGCCGAAAGGTTTAGGGAGGATTTATATTACAGATTGAATGTAGTGCCCATCAATATACCTCCTTTGAGAGAAAGGAAGCAGGATATCCCATTACTCGCAGAGCATTTTCTTAGAAAAATATCCGGTAATACAAAAAGGATTACATCTGATGCAATGAAGATGTTGATAGACAATCCCTGGAAGGGGAATGTGAGAGAACTCGATAATGTTATTGAGCGTGTTGCACTTCTTACAGATAAAGAAGAAATAACACCTTCAGATCTTCCACCGGAAATTGTTGGCGGGGCCGGATATGTTATTGAAATGAAAGGTATCCCTGCGATTACTGACGAAGGGGTAGATATAGATAAGATTGTTGAAGAGATCGAAAGGAAATATCTGCTTCAGGCGCTTGAAAAAACAGGCGGTGTTAAAACAGAGGCAGCAAAATTGCTCAAACTATCTTTCCGGTCATTCCGTCACAGGCTCCATAAGTACGGGATAGGTTAACCCACCTTAAAAATAAAATTTTCTGAATCAACTGAGGACAGAGTATTTGCGCTCATTCTCGGTCGTCCCTCCCTGCGAGGTTTTTGCCTCTCTATTTTTACATGCTGTATTTGACTATCTGCAAAAAAATCCGCTCAAATTCTCTGTCCTCAGCCGTTATTGCCAATTTCATAGATAATCTGGGTTAAATTATCCTCTGCGGATGCGTGTAGACATTCATGCGGTCTTCTCTTGCAAAACCAATAAGTGTCATCCCGGTTTGTTCTGCTATATCAACAGCAAGGTCTGTTGGCGCTGACCGGCTTACAAGAACCGGGACGCGGCATGCGGAACATTTTGATACAATTTCTGAGGAGAGCCGGCAACTTACCAGCATCAGTTTTTTCTCAAAAGGGATATCATTCAGGATAGAGTAACCGACAACTTTATCAACAGCATTATGCCTGCCGATATCCTCTGCAAACGCAAGAATACTTACACCATCTGAAAGAGCTGCGCTGTGAAAACATCCGGTTAACCTGAAGAGTTCAGTTCTCTGCTGGAATTCACTGAAAAGTGTTTTGAAGGTTTTGGCAGAAACCGAAAAATCGTCCTTAATTTTCTTGAAAGTCCTTTTTTTATGGAAGATGATCCCACCGAGACATCTTGAGACAGCAAGGCCTTCTTTTAAGATATCCCCTGCTGTATTCAGATTTACCCTGATTTCTTTTCCATCTGCTATACGTATCTGTTCAGGCGATATCTTACTTGTTACTAATCCACCGGTGTAAAGAAGTCCGGTAACAAGTTCCTTTATCATCAAAGGAGTGCAATAGAGGTTCAGCAGATTCTTCCTGTTGACGGATATCTTCAGTTTCTTTTCTGCAGCAATATAATCTTTAATCTGACTGCAATTTGCGCCCTGGTATCTGGTTATATTTATTGCATGTACGGCTTTATTCATTATCTCTCTTTTCCAGCTACTCCAGTCCTGTGTGCAGCATCTGCAACTGCTGAGGCAACTGCTGTTACAACCTTTCTGTCAAATATACTCGGAACAATGTAATCCTGACTCAGTTCCTTTTGATCAACCACAGAGGATATGGCCCTGGCAGCAGAGAGCTTGATTTCTTCATTGACTGATTTTGCCCTTGAATCAAGCAGCCCCCTGAACAAACCCGGGAAACATAACATATTATTAATCTGGTTCGGGTAATCAGACCTTCCTGTTGCAAGGATCCTGACATAAGGATATGCATCCTCAGGAGCTATCTCCGGTTCGGGGTTGGCAAGGGCAAATACTATCGGGTCAGCAGCCATCTGTTTTATGTCATCCGCTGAAATGAGGTTCGGCACAGAGACCCCGATGAAGACATCTGCTCCAATGAGGGCATCTGAAATGCCTCCCTTGATCATTCGCGGGTTTGTATTTTCTGAAATCCAGTCCTTTACAGGGTTCATGTGTTTACCTCTGCCCCTGAACAGAACACCTTCCCTGTCACAAACAATAATATCCGTTATCCCGACTTCCTGCAAAATACTGCAGCAAGCTGTCCCTGCTGCGCCGGCGCCTGAAATAACCGTCCTGAGTCCTTCAATGTCTCTCCCCGCAACTTTTGCCGCATTAATGAGCGCAGCCAGTACGACAACTGCTGTTCCATGCTGGTCGTCATGAAAAACAGGGATATCAATTTCCTGTTTAAGCCTTTGTTCTATCTCAAAGCATCTCGGAGCAGAGATGTCCTCAAGGTTTATGCCGCCAAAGACAGGGGCAATATGCTTTACAGTAGTGATAATTGCTTCAGTATCCTGTGTCGAAAGACATATCGGAAAAGCATCGATATTTGCAAACTCCTTAAATAGCATAGCCTTGCCTTCCATAACAGGCAACGCTGCTTCCGGCCCGATGTTTCCAAGCCCAAGCACCGCGCTTCCGTCTGTTACTATGGCTACCGAATTTCTTTTTATGGTGAAACGGTAAGCCTTCCCCCTATCTTTATAGATCGCCATGCAGACGCGGGCAACCCCCGGCGTATAGACTCTCGAGAGATCATTGCGGTTTTTTACCGGAACTTTATTATGTATTTCGATCTTGCCGCCCTGATGTTGTAAAAAAGTCCTGTCGGTGACATGGATAACCCTTACCCCTTCAATCTTTTTTACCGCCTCAATAATATCTTTCTCATGCATCTCATCCCGTGCATTCACCGTGAAATCTCTTATAATAAAACCCTTGCCGGCCCTGACAATATCCACAGCGCCGATGTCGCCGCCTATCTCTCCGACAGCAGTAGCGATCTTTCCGAACATGCCGACCTGGTTTATTATCTCAAGCCTTATTGTTATGCTGTAGCCCGGGCTCGGTGTTGTCCTCATAGGCTAATTATACTGTTAAAAAGATAAAGGTTTAAAGTATATAATAAAAGCATGTACAGAAAAAACAGCAAATTAAGGAAAATAAACCTTGTCTCCGCTATATTCTTTGTTTTTGTTGCGATCTTCTATATGATCTACGAGAAAGTCTCCATTTCAAAGCAGGTCGACAGTGACAGGTTTGCGCCTGTCATATCAGTTGCTGACGGGGACACAGTCACTGTTATACTCGGCAGTAAAGAAGAAAAGGTCAGGCTTATCGGGATAGACGCGCCTGAACTGGGACAGATACCCTGGGGAGTTGAGTCGAAGAAATATCTGGAGAGTTTGATAAAGACTTCAGGCTCAAAGGCAAGACTGGAGTATGATGTCGACAAAAGAGACAAGTATGGCCGCATCCTTGCATATCTATGGACAAAAGACGGAACGCTGCTAAACCTGTCCATGGTAAAGAACGGGCAGGCGGTGCTTTATACGTTTCCCCCTAATGTAAAGTATGTCAATGATTTAAAGGCTGCTCAGGCAGAAGCAAGGAATAAAAGACTCGGGATCTGGAGCGAGGAAGGGCTGAAGGAAATGCCGAGGGATTACAAAAAGGCACATCCAAGGAAGTAATCATCTGCTATTCATCAGAGCACTCAGGCATTGCAGTATCATAAACTATTCTGTGCTCTCTGAGAATTCTGCATACCTCATCTGTATTGTCTACAATTGAAAAGAGGGCAATATCTTCAGGTGATATCGTGTTATTCGGCACTAACGTAGACATGAACCAGTCTATAAGACCTTTCCAGTAATCTTTCCCAAAGAGTATTATGGGAAAGATCCCGATCCTTTTTGTCTGGGATAATGTGAGGGCTTCGAAGAGTTCATCCATAGTTCCAAAGCCGCCCGGGAAAATGATAAATGCAGATGAATACTTAACAAACATCAGTTTTCGTATGAAGAAATATCTGAATGAAAGAGATATATCCTGGTATTCATTGGGTATCTGTTCTGCCGGTATCTCAATGTTAAGGCCGACTGATTTGCCCTTGCCGGGCTTCGCTCCTTTATTGACCCCTTCCATGATACCCGGACCACCACCGGTAATTACGGCAAATCCTGAGTCAGAGAGCACTTTCCCAAGCTCAATAGCTTTTTCATAATAATAGGAACCCGGACTCATCCTTGAACTGCCGAATATAGCAACTGCGGGGCCGAGTTCTTTGAGTGTCTCAAAGCCCTCCACGAGTTCCGACTGTATTTTAAAGACTCTCCAGGTTTCCGAGTGTTTCAGATCTTCCATCAAACTCTCCTTTTTTTCTTAATTTTAAATAAATATAATCGAAAAGTCATCAGCTGAGGTTTTAAGATATAATAAATCTCAGGAGATATTATAAGGAGCAGCTATGGAAATTTGGATTCTGGTTGCTGTTATCGCTTTATTACTGTTATGGGCAATAGTCATATACAACCAGCTTATTGCGCTGAAAAATGAAGTAAAGAATGCGTGGAAACAGATCGATGTGCAGTTGAAAAGAAGACATGATCTCATCCCGAACCTGGTAACTGTTGTAAAAGGGTATATGGAGTTTGAAAGGGAAACACTTGAAAAGGTGACAGCTGCAAGGGCAAGGGCTATATCGACTTCAGGTCTTCGTGAAAAAGTCTCTGCAGAAAATCTGCTTTCACAGGAATTGAGCGGTCTTTTTGCAGTGATCGAAAATTATCCTGTTCTGAAAAGCAATGAAAATGTCCTGCAGCTTCAGGAAGAACTTACTTCAACCGAGAACAGGATTGCTTTTGCAAGACAGCTCTATAACGACCTTGTTGCAAATTTTGCCACCAGGATAGAGTCTTTTCCAAGCAATATCATTGCATCTATCTTCAGGTTCCGAAAGGCAGAATATTATTTTATCGGAGAGATTGACAGGAGCCTTCCGGTTGCAGACATGAGCGCAAGGCCGAAATAGACGACTGATGCCGTTAACCTTCATTGAGATAGAGAAACAGAAGACATGGAGGATAGGCTTACTCTTCCTTCTTCTGTTACTTATGTATTTTTCTGTTGTTCTTTCCCTTTTTCTGGGGATATTATTTTTCTTCCCGTTTTATTTTATGAAGACCGGTTCTCTTGTTTTCTGGAGCGATCCACTCTATATCATGGTTATAACAGGATGTTCGCTTTTCCTTGCCGGAATCCATTTCTGGTTCTCAGCCTCCGGCGCTGTCCAGTCAGTGATGAAGAGCCTTGGGGCGATTCCGCCCGACCCTGAAGATGGCATACACAGGCGTCTCAAGAACATTATAGATGAGATACATGTTGTTACCGGCCAGACGAGAAAGATAGGTTGTTTTGTCATCCCAAGCCTGTCTATGAATGCAATAGCAGTAGCAGATCTGAAAGGTAATGCAGCAATAGCCATAACAGAAGGACTGCTCTCAAGATTGACAAGGTCTCAGACCGAGGCAGTGTTGGCTCATGAGGCGTATCATATCCTTTCAAGAGACTGTATGGAAGCAACCATAGCCACAAGTCTGTTTGGCATGTATGCTGCGATGCTGGAAAAACTCCAGAATCTCGGGGAAGAAGAACGCAGCGGTTTACATCCTGCATTTTTTCTCTTCTGGATATTGCTGAAGCTCAGTCAGATGCTCAGCATGCTGATATCAAGAGAACGTGAATACAGGGCAGATGCAGCCTCAGTGCGCATGACCCGAAACCCTGTGGCGATGGCAGAAGCCCTTCACCTGATTTCACGGAACTGGAGAGGATCAGGAATGATAGGGAGCGGACTCGAGATGCTCTGCATAATAAACCCTCAGGAGAATGAACTGGACGAGTCTGAAGGCTTCTGGTCAAACCTTATGTCAACCCACCCACCCATAAGAAAGAGGATAGATATCCTCCTGAAGATGGTTCGTGTCAGCATTGCTGAGCTTGACAGAAAGCTCACTTCCGGGACGCAAACTGTCAATGTGCCATCGGGCGCTGCTGAACCACTTTATCATGTATTTGATCCGAAGCATAAATGGCAGGGACCTTATGCGCTTGCAGAACTTGCTGCTCTTCCATGGCTTTTACCTCTTACATGGATCAGATCGAGCAAAGATATAAGTATGGAGAGGGCGTCTGAAAATCCGCTGATAAATGCCATATTCACTAACCGCCTCAATACAGCCGGCAAGGAGGTTTCAGAGTTCCTATGCCCCTCCTGTAAACAATCCTTATCTGAGACGCCATATGAAAAGACAAAGGTTTATCAGTGCGGTTTCTGCAGAGGCGTGCTCGTCGACAATACAAAGATACCAAGGATAATCGCCAGAAGGGAAAAAGAATGCACTGAAAGGATAAGATCACTCGCAAAAGCAGTAACAACTGATAACCAGAGAAAGCTTGCTGTTAAAAAACTGAAAAAGGCAGAAGCTCAGCTAAAATCCCTCACATCATGTCCAAAATGTCATAATCCCATGCTCAGAACTTTTTATAGCCTTGCTTATCTGATAGAAATCGACCGTTGCGGCTTTTGTAATATTACATGGTTCGATGCTGATGAACTCGAGATGCTGCAATGTATCATCGAAAACAGGATGACGGCAACATTGGATTTATCGTAAGGATGTGTTTTGGTAAAATAGCGTTAAATATGAAGTATGTTCATGCCTATGCTGATCTGCTCACATTCCATTTGCTCATCATTTTTCATATTGCAAATTTGCATTTAAAATGCAATAATTTAGGTAAGGAATATTATGCCTGCCCCATATTTTGAACGAACTATAGAGCCTGTGCTTATAAGGGCAGCGAAAGAGTTCCCTGCTGTGGTGCTTGTTGGCCCGCGCCAATCAGGGAAGACCACGCTACTAAAGCATCTCTTCAGCGATAGATACCGATATGTTTCGCTTGAGCCACCGGATGTCAGGGTATCTGCTGCAGAAGATCCTCGCGGTTTCATCGAAATGTATCCGCCGCCGGTGATATTCGATGAGGTTCAGTATGCCCCGGATCTCCTGCCATATATTAAGGAAAAGATAGACGCGAAACGAGAGAAGTACGGACAGTATGTTGTTACAGGTTCACAGAACCTGTTAGTGATGGAGCGTGTTACAGAGTCGCTGGCGGGGCGCGCCGCAATTCTTAAGCTTCTTCCTCTCACCCGGCGAGAGGCTGAAGGACAGCCTCGGAAACAGTTTCCATGGGAGTCGGAAGGATATAAGTCTGAAAAGAAAAAGACATCCCCGCGAGACCTTTGGAAAGAGTTCCTGCGGGGAGGTTATCCTGAGCTTGCTGCGCACCCGAAGCGGGATGTTTCTCTCTGGCACTCGGCGTACATACAGACCTACCTGGAACGAGACGTACGTCTGCTGCGCCAGGTTGGTGACCTTACGCAGTTCCAGAATTTTCTCAAGGCGCTGGCTGCAAGGAGCGCTCAGCTATTGCATCTCTCTGATCTTTCACGCGATCTCGGCGTCGCACTGAATACTGCCAAGGCATGGATTTCAGTGCTGGAGGCCACATATCAGGTAATAGTGTTGCGGCCGTACTTCGCAAATGTGGGGAAGCGGCTTATTAAGACACCAAAAGTTTATTTTACCGACGTTGGGACGCTCTGTTATCTTGCGGGACTGAGAGACCCTGAGCATGCGGCTTCCGGGCCGATGGGAGGCGCTATATTTGAGACGACAGTGGTTTCCGAGGTATATAAAAAACTTATGCATTGTGGCACTGAACCGCGGATGTATTTCTGGAGGACTTCGGCCGGCGCCGAAGTAGATATGCTGGTGGAGTTCAACCACAGGCTTGTTCCATTGGAGGTCAAACTTTCTTCAACCCCACGATCTGCGATGGCCTCGAGCATCAGGATATTTAAGGAAGACTTTGGAGACAAGGCTGCGCCGGGATATGTGCTCCACACCGGAGACATTCGACTTCCGTTAGGGCCAGGAGTTACTGCATTGCCGTTCACAGAGTTGTGATTTTGTGATCGGACAGAAGCGCTTTTCGGATTTATGAGATATCAAGAAAGCCGGATAAATGAGGACATTTAAAAAACGTTGACCCAAGCACCTCTCATTTTCCCTTGAATCTTATATCCAGTAGAATGGATAACCTTTTTACCCCCTTCACATAGGACTGAATACATCTAAAAAATCTTACACCAGTGTAATTCCTATACAAACATGCACTGCCAATTGCTTTTTTGCGTGGTCAAGACTACCTTTGGAAACATGCGGGACTGCTCGCTTCCTGAACTTCTCAGGTTGATTTTATAAGACAAATAGCTGCAATTAGAATATAAAAAATGCCGAGATAGGATCAGCAAACCGGAACCGGAAGAAGACTTGATAAATTTTCTCATGACATTAGGTCAAAAAAGCTGGAGTATCATTCTTAAGCGAATAAGTTGACATGAAAAATACAAGACGACAAAAAAGATACAAGGTGGATAGCACAAACATTCGTGGGACAATCATCTTTGCCAGCTATTTGAAAATTAACGATATCAGCCTTGGTGGAATTTCCTTGACCACAGAAAAGAGATTAACAATAGGCAATGAATATGCCCTGAAACTACAGGGGAAGGATGCACAGTTATTAATAAGTGCAAAAGTAAGGCTACATGGATTTCATTCCCGCTTGTCGGGTCACCTCTTCTCCTCAGCGAACCCGCCTGAGTGCGGGAGCGACTCGCCGAGGCGAGAATCTTTCTGCAAAACCCAGAAGGATTGCGGACAAGCCGCAATGACAAAGATTAATCGAATATTTCACTTCAGTGAAAATTTAAAATAATACTCTCACGGTCGCTAAGCACAACTCTGAGCGTGGTAAAATGATGGGCCATGGCAGGATAACTTTTCTTCAAAAAGGTATAATTGTTTAATAAGGATTTGAGAAATAATGCAAGAACAAAAGAGTAAAAATCTCCTTTATTTATCGCTAATCCTGTTTGTTGCTTTTTTCCTGACTATCTTTAATATTACCCTCAACTTTATCGATATTATCAGGGATTTTTTCCAGACCTATACCAATCTTCCTGTTATGGAATTCGTTTTCAATTTCTCATATATTCTCCTGCTGTGGTTTATTCTTCTTATATATCGGCGCTGGAGAAACGAATTTAACGAGAGGAAGAAAGATGAAGAAGCGCTTCTTTCTTTGAGAGCAGCGGTCAGTAATATGCAGATAGGTGTTACCGTCACCAACCCTGATGGAAAGATTATCTTTACCAATCAGGCTGATGCAGAAATGCACGGGTATAGCACTGAAGAATTAATCGGCAAGGATGCACGGATTTTCAGTCCCCAAACGAACTGGAAACCAATGTTCCAACCTGTACGCAAGAGGTTTAAACGTGAAAGCATAAACATCAGAAAGGATGGCACAACATTTCCCGTTTATCTCATGTCAGACATAGTTATGAATAACCGTGGAGAAATAATTGCAAAAATCACAACCTGTGAAGATGTCTCCGAGCGGAAAAGGAACGAAGAAACGATACGAAACCTTGCTTTTTATGATTCCCTGACAGGCCTTCCCAATCGTTCTCTCTTTATCGACCGTATGCTACAGGAACTTGCAAAAGCCAAAAGACAACGACAGATGATGGCTGTAATCTTCATTGATCTTGACCGGTTTAAGGTTATAAACGATACCCTCGGGCATGCTACAGGTGATCTGCTTTTACAGGCAGTAGCGAAACAACTAAAGGAGAGCATCCGTGAGGGTGACACGGTCAGCCGCCTTGGAGGTGATGAGTTCCTTTTACTGTTCCCTGATATCACTCAGGTAAAAGATGCCTCTTTCATTGCAGAAAAGATTGTACATAAATTCTCTGAAGCATTTATGGTAAATGATAAAGAGCTTTATATTTCAGCAAGCCTTGGTATCAGTATCTTTCCGGATAATAGTGACAGTACAGAGACATTGATAAAACATGCAGATACAGCGATGTATTATGCGAAACAGCAAGGCAGAAATAATTATCAATTCTATTCTCCAAAGATTGATGCATATACAACAAAAAAAATTGAGATCGAAGCTAATCTGCGAAAAGCTATTGCGAACAATGAGCTTATGCTTTATTACCAGCCACAGTTTAACCTTACAGACGGGAAGATTACAGGCGCTGAAGCCCTGTTGCGGTGGCAGAATTTAGAACAAGGTGCAATCTCCCCTGCCGAATTTATTCCTATAGCAGAAGAGACAGGGCTTATTCAGCCAATTGGCGAATGGATATTTCGGACTGTTTGCAGACAAATCAAACAATGGCAGGAGGCACGTCTTCAAAACATCCGCATATCGGTCAATGTGTCAATGAATCAGTTCAGGCAGAATAACTTTATAGAAATACTGATTGGAATATTAAAAGAGATGGATATCCAGCCTGATTGCATTGAAGTTGAAATCACTGAAAGTGCGATCATGCATGATACTGGCTTAACGACAACAATGCTTAATGAATTGAGATCCCATGGTATCAAAATAGCCATTGATGATTTTGGGACAGGGTATTCATCCCTAAGTTATCTTAAATATCTACCAATAAGCAGACTGAAACTTGATCAATCCTTTGTGCATTCTCTTGGTATTAACCCAAACGATGAGGCAATTTCCCGGGCAATTATTGCAATGGCACATAGCCTGAGCCTTCAAGTGGTAGCCGAAGGGGTTGAGAATGCAGATCAATTGATGTTTTTAAAAACATATGATTGCGATGAAGTCCAGGGATTTCTCTTCAGTAAAGCGTTAGCTGCTGATGATTTTATCAAATTTGTCGATAGTTATAATAATAAAAGTATTATAAACGATAAGATATATAGCACGACCTAACTATAGGCTCTTCTTTACAGTCATTAATTCGATTATTCGCTTTTAGCACATCATTCCTAAAGAATAGACTACAAAAGACAAATACGACAGGTTTTCCTACCCCCCACCCAGGTAGGATTGATTACTAAAATGGGTTTAAGTATGATTAGTTTAAAGAATAGCATCGAGACAAAGGAAAGCGTAAAAGGAATATTTCCCAATGGAACAAAGGAAAGAGCATAGGGTTTCAAAGCAACTATATGTTCAAATAAGCACTGAGAAAAAAGTGTTTTGGGGCTTATTGAATGATTTTTCTAAGAACGGACTGTTTATAAAATGTAATCAGGATTTCCCCATAGGTGCTGTGATTGATATTGAGATATTTATGCCTGATAAAAGCAACTCTGTTCTGAAGGGTATTGTAAGAAGGAAGATAGACATCCCTGAGTCTAACAGAAAGTACGGGTTAGGAATAGAACTCACAGGAAAAGATGCAAGATTTATAAGATTTGTAAATTCTGTTTCGGAAAAGCCAGACATGGAAACGGTAAATATAGCGGGTTAGCTTGAAAAATAATCTCATGGGGATATAAACGATGAAAGGCAAGAATAACATACCTAATAGACGGAGGCATAAAAGAAAAGATGAAATGAATACGATAGAGTATGTAATAGAGCCATTGACAACTAATGAAACATTTGATGGAGTTTTAGTGAATGTCAGTGAGTCGGGGTTATGCATACTTACAAATGATATCCTGAACAAAGGTCAGCAAATACGAATAACGGCTAATGGTCACGCAATAAATAAGTCAGCAGTCGTACGTTGGACGGAGAAATACGATGACTTCTATTACAAGGTGGGCTTGGAATTATTATAATGCTTTCATGAAGCAAAGTAGACAATTTATAAGAATACTTGTGAGCATTTTCAATAAGGATGACCACACAATGTTTCGGGCAGAATAGTGATTATTTTATCCAAAAGGAATATATGATAAAACAAGGGGCATTATTACTAATACGGTCATTAGTAAGACGACATTGTTAATATTTTTGTCATTGCGGCTTGTCCGCAATCCTTCCGGGTTTTGCAGAAAGATTCTCGCCTCGGCGAGTCGCTCCCGCACTCAGGCAGGTTCGCTGAGGAGAAGAGGTGACCCGACAAGCGGGAATGACATCCATGTAGCCTTACTTTTGCACTTATTAGTAAATACTTCCCAAAATATTGCTCGTAATTTCCGGATTGTACGACAATCTTTGCTTCAGGAAGTAGTTTTGTTGACGAAATTTCCTGAAGGTTTCAATACTGCAACTGAAAATCATCATTTCTCATCGAGTCTTAGCAGCGCGCACTTGCAGGTGATAGAAAAACTGCATACTCCGGAATGAACTGTCGCAAAAAATAACTAATGTGCGACATTTTGCCTTTTCTGAGATGTCCCCTGTGAATAACACTCCTGAAAATCTGATATAATAACAAGCAGTGGAAAATACGCTTTCTGTAATCCCTCTCGGTGGTGTTGAGGAGATAGGCCTCAACATGACAGTCTTTGAGTACAACCAGGATATTATCGTTATCGATGCAGGACTAATGTTCCCGGACGATGATGTGCTCGGTGTTGATTTTGTTATACCTGATTTTTCTTATTTAATCAATAACAGAGAAAAAATAAGGGCTGTCATTCTTACCCACGGGCATGAAGATCATACGGGCGCACTGCCGTTTCTGTTAAAGGAGATAGCTGTCCCTGTCTATGGTACGCCATTAACACTCGGCCTGGTAAAGGAAAAACTGCGTGAACATAATCTTGAAGACAGAGAGCTTATTCCTGTAATGCCCAGGGATATTGTTACTATCGGTGTATTTTCAGTAGAGTTCGTACGGGTAACTCACAGCATAGTAGACGGCGTAGGCCTTGGAATAACCACACCAGTGGGGCTTATTGTGCATACAGGAGATTTCAAGCTTGACCCAACCCCTGTTGACGGCCAGCTCATGGATTTCCACAGGTTTGCTGAATACGGAGAAAGAGGCGCCCTTCTCCTTTTGTCAGACAGCACCAATGCTGAAAAAGGCGGCTTCACTTTCTCTGAAAAAGAAGTCAGGAGGGCTTTTGAGGATATATTCTCGAACACGCAGGGCAGGATTGTTATAGCAACGTTTGCATCGAATATCCATAGAATCCAGCAGGCGATTGATGTTGCGGTTAAGTATGGGAGAAAAGTTATCCTCTGCGGCAAGAGTATTGTATCAAATGCCCAGATATCATTGAGTCTCGGTTATCTGAGAATACCCCAGGAAACCTGGCTTAAGCTGGAAGACCTTACAAAGCTGCAGGACCATGAGGTGGTTATTATAACGACCGGCAGTCAGGGAGAACCGATGAGTGTGCTTTCAAGGATTGCGACTGATGAACATAAGCATATCAAGATCAAAGATGGAGATACGGTTATCCTTTCCGCAAAGATGATCCCCGGCAATGAGCGTTCAATAGGAAAGATCATTAATCATCTCTTCAGGCGCGGCGCAAATGTTATCTATGAAAAGGTATCAGAGGTGCATGTTTCAGGCCATGCATCAAAAGAAGAGCTGAAACTTATGCTGAACCTCATCAAGCCGAAATATTTTATGCCTGTTCACGGTGAATACAGGCATCTTGTTTACCATTCAATGCTCGCAAAGAAAACAGACATCCCAAAAGAAAACATATTCATTATGAAGAACGGAGACATACTTGAGATAACCGATAAAGAAGCAGGAAAAAACGGCAATGTGAATTCAGGCCGCACCTTTATAGATGGCAAGGGCGGCATAGGGGATGTGGAGGAAATGGTGCTCCGCGACCGCCTGAGGCTTGCCCATGACGGCATTGTGCTGATACTTTTGGCTATAGAAAAACCGTCAGGGATTATCATTTCAGGCCCTGAGATCATATCAAGGGGTTTTGTCTTTGAGGATGCCTCCCAGGAGATTATCAATAATGTAAAGGACCTCATTGCAAATACCATAAAAGGACTCGAAAGAGAAGTCATTTCAGATTCCTCGCTGTTGAAGGCAAAGCTCAGGAGCACCCTGAAAAAATACCTTAGAGACACTATGGACAGAAGACCGATGATCATGCCGATTATCATCGAGGTATAGATTCAAAACATCTTCTCGTCTTCCCGGATTTCCTGCAAAAGTTTTGTTCAAAAAAGACTCAACTCATTGCTAAAACACTTTCTGTTATAATTAAACACTCATGCTACAGGCGCTTATATTGGGGATTGTTCAGGGGTTGACGGAATTTCTGCCGGTAAGCAGTACTGCACATCTGATCTTATTCCCCTGGTTTTTTAACTGGGGCGGTGAGGTTGATACACTCACCTTTGATATCGCACTGCATGCAGGCACCCTGTTTGCGCTTATTATCTGTTTCTGGAAAGACTGGATGGTCCTCATCTTTAAAAAACAGAGATTATTCGGGTTGATTATCCTTGCATCAATACCTGCCGGCGCTGCAGGGTTTCTCCTTAATGATATCGCAGAATACTATTTGAGAAAACCTCTATTAATAAGTCTGATGCTAATTGCCGGTGGTATCATTATGCTCGTCGCTGAAAAGGTTTACAAATTCAGGGACATGGAAAATACCGGCATAAAAGATGCAATATTCATTGGTATTGCACAGGCTATTGCCATTATCCCCGGTGTTTCACGTTCCGGCATAACGATTTCAGCCGGACTTTTCAGAGGCTTTGAGAGGGAAGCAGCAGCGCGGTTTTCATTCCTTCTGTCCACTCCGCTTATTGCAGGCGCTACTATTCTCCATTTTAAAAAGGCTTTTATGGATCAGGGGAACCATGACCTTCAGCTTTTCTCTGTTGGGATTATAAGTTCCTTTATAACCGGATTCATTGCCATCAAATTTTTACTGAGCTTCCTGAAAAAATACCCGATGAATCTCTTCGTTTATTACAGGTTTGTTCTCGCTGCTGTTATAATATCAGGCATATGGTTGAAAGGATAAAACGGATTAAGGAAGAGGTTACCGGCGTTATCTCTGTAATGGGGAGCCTCTATTTTTTTTTAAGTCTGTTCACCCATTCCATTCGCGATCCGGTTCCATTTTTCAGAACCACAGAACCTCCTGAACCGTTACGTAATCTGGGGGGAACGACAGGCGCGTATGTTTCAGGCTGGCTCTTTATCTTCTTCGGTCTCTCATCTTATATTATCCCGGTTATGATCATTACTTTCGGAATCAGGCGTCTCTTAGGGAAAAAGGGGCACAAAATATATCTCTTCGGCAGTCTCCTGTTTATCATATCCTCCTCCATCCTCTTATCTTTACTATCGGGTACGATGAATATGACATTAGAAAATTACCCTGATGGTATGGGCGGCATCTTTGGCAGCGGGATAGCGTATTTTGCCAATCAGCTCTTATCTCTGCCGGGAGCATATATTTTTGCGCTCTCAACTTTCCTCTCTTCAATAATATTAATGAGTCCTGTATCTTTTATCGGCATTGCTTTAAAGAAAAAAGAACAGGAGGAAGAGAAAGAAGAGATCATGGAAGAAACAGATAAGGAAGATCAGGAGATACTCATCCGGGAACCTGAACCCCCACCGGCATCTAAATCTGTAGCAAAAGCTGAACCAGTAATACCGAGAAAGATCGGCAATTATGAACTTCCTTCCTTAGATTTATTAAGCGCATCAGATTCAGCGACTCTGAGACCTTCGAAGGATGATCTTCTTGCAGATTCATCACTGATTGAAAAAAAGCTCGGAGATTTTGGTGTGGAAGGCAAGATCACATCTGTTCATCCAGGCCCTGTTGTTGCGATGTATGAATTCGAGCCGGCGCCTGGCGTCAAGATTAACAAGATTGTTTCCCTTGCTGATGATCTTGCCCTTTCACTCAAGGCTCCAGGCGTGAGGGTTGCACCGATTCCCGGCAGGGCTGCAATAGGCATTGAAGTCCCCAATAAGCTGAGGGAGACGGTTTCGTTAAGGGAAATACTCTCTTCAGACAGTTTTATAAAGAGCAAATCCAGGCTTACCCTCGGGCTTGGTAAGGATATTTACGGAACGCCGATCATAGCCGATCTGTCGAAGATGCCCCATCTCCTTGTTGCAGGAGCAACAGGCTCGGGTAAAAGTGTGTCAATAAACTCAATGGTCATGAGCATATTATATAAGGCAGGTCCTTCAGAGGTGAAGATGCTGATGGTTGATCCGAAACTGATTGAGCTCTCTGCATATGAGGAGATCCCGCATCTCATCTCACCGGTCATAATAAACCCTAAAGAAGCAGCAGAGGCATTAAAGAAGATGGTTATCGAGATGGAGCGCAGGTACAGAGTCCTTGCCGAAAGGGCTGCGAGAAATATCGAGAACTATAATCTTCACGCAAAGGAAGAAGAACAACTCCCTTACATTGTTATTATAATAGACGAGCTTGCAGACCTTATGTTTACCGCACCGAATGATGTTGAGGACTCGATAGCAAGACTTGCACAGATGGGAAGGGCCTCAGGCATACACCTTATCCTTGCCACCCAGAGGCCGTCTGTTGATGTTATAACCGGAATTATAAAGGCAAACTTCCCGGCAAGAATATCATTCCATGTTTCTTCAAAGGTGGATGCACGGACAGTCCTCGATTCTCATGGCGCTGAACAGCTTTTAGGAAAAGGGGATATGCTTTTGATGTTACCCGGTGCAAGAATCATCCGGGTTCATGGAGCTTTTATCACAGAGGAGGAGATAAGAGCTGTTACCGAATTTGTGAAGTCACAGGGCAGACCTGATTATACGATACTTGAAAGCATACAGAATGTCGATGCAACAGATGAAGATGAACATGCTGCAGAGAGAGATGAGATGTACCTTAAGGCGATTGAAATCGGGGAGATTAGCGGTGAGGTCTCCATATCATCTATCCAGAGACGGCTCAAAATAGGATATAACAGGGCTGCGCGGATAATGGAACTGATGGAAGAGGACGGCCTCGTCGGCCCGCCGAAAAGCGCAGGGAAACCCAGGGACTTTTTGCGGAGAAGGAGATAATTATCATTTGTTTCAATCCTTGTTTTAATGGAACTCTCTCTGAGACCAGTAATAATCGTGCAAT
>VGWX01000045.1 GCA_016873615.1 Nitrospira sp.
CAGCCTGTATGAGAAAGTTATTGGTCATTCTCAATTCAATAATGAAAAATCGAATCCCGTGGCAAGCTGATTATTCAACTTGCCCAACACCACCAATCCCTTGACAAAAATCACAGTTGCTCAAGGGAGTGGATGATATTTTTAACTTTTACGCCCTGCGCTCTTGGCGCAGGGTTCTTAACTCAAAGAACCGGCAGATACTGCTCGATCTCCGAAGGGTGAACTTTTGTCCGGTAACCATCCCATTCTATTTTCTTGCTTGCTATTAACTGCTCAAATATATGTTCACCAAGGGTTTCCCTCAGAAGCTCGCTCTTTTCAGCATATTCTATAGCCTCAATAAGACTTCCGGGCAGCTGGTTTATGCCCATACTGTCCCTCTCTTTTTCAGAAAGATGGTATACATCCAACTCTACAGGTTCAGGGATCTGGTAGCCTTTTTCTATACCCTTGAGTCCCGCGCTTAACATGCATGCAAATGCAAGATAAGGATTGCATGAAGGGTCCGGTGAACGAAGCTCTATACGCGTTGCCTTCTCCTTGCCGGGTTTATAAAGAGGAACCCTGACAAGCGCTGACCTGTTCCTCCTTGCCCAGCAGATATATACAGGCGCCTCATATCCGGGAACAAGTCTTTTATAAGAATTTACCCACTGGTTAAGGACAAGGGTAATTTCCTTTATATGAGTCAGAATTCCTGCGATGTATTTCTTGCCCGTATCCGACAAATAGTATTCATCTTTTGAATTGAAGAAGGAATTTTTGTCGCCCTTAAAAAGGGACTGATGTGTGTGCATACCGCTTCCGTTCTGCCCGAATATAGGCTTGGGCATAAAGGTAGCGTAGACATTATACTGTTTGGCTATCTCCTTAACAAGCACCCTGTGGGTCATTACTATGTCGGCCATTTTCAGGGCCTCATCATATCTCAAATCTATTTCATGTTGTGAATGAGCAACCTCATGATGGGAATACTCCACCTTTATGCCCATGGATTCAAGGCCGAGTACTGTATCACGACGGAGGTCTTCTGCAGCATCCATGGGATAATCGAAATAACCGCCTTCATCAAGCGTATCTGTGGTTTTGTCTGATTTGAAATAAAAATACTCAAGTTCGGGGCCTATATAGAAGGTAAACCCTTTCTGTTTTGCCTTCTCGAGATTTACTTTAAGAATATACCTCGGGTCTCCCTTATAAGGAGTTCCGTCAGGTTCATAAATATCACAGAACATCCTTGCAACCGCCTTTTCTTTGGGTCTCCATGGAAGTATTGCAAATGTATTCGGGTCAGGCCTTGCGATCATATCGCTCTCATCGATTCTCGCAAAACCCTTAATGGACGAACCGTCAAAGCCCATACCCTCATCAAAGGCATACTTGAGTTCATCGACAGGTACTGCGAAACTCTTAAGCTGTCCGTGAATGTCGCTGAACCAGAGTCTGATAAACTTCACATTGTTTTTTTTCGCCAGGTCCATTACTTCTTTTGGTGTCATTTGACTACCTCCTTATGTTTTTTTAAATTGCAGCTTCCCCTCTTTCACCTGTCCTTATACGTATTACATCTTCGGGTGAGAAGATGAATATCTTTCCGTCGCCTATGTTGCCGGTGTTTGCCTTTTCAAGGATTGTCGAGATAACCTTGTCGATTATTGCATCAGGGACAACAACCTCGACTTTTATTTTGGGGATGAAAGATACCTCATATTCTGTACCCCTGTAGACCTCAACATGGCCTTTTTGCCTTCCGAATCCCTTTACCTCTGTGACTGTCATGCCGTAGATGCCGATCTTTGCGAGGGCATCCTTTACCTCATCCAATTTAAAGGGTTTGATTATTGCCTCTACCTTTTTCATATTTTCTCTTCCTCCTTTTTGTTATGTCTATTTATACATCCCTCCCCTCAATCCCCTCCCCTCTCCGCACTCAGGCGGATTCGCCGAGGCGAAAAGGGAGGGGGAGATATGAGTGCAATTTTTCATAGGCTATACGCCTTCTCACCATGCTGGCTTTCATCGAGACCGGTTATCTCATGCTCCTCGTGTACTCTGATGCCGGTGATCACTTTAACGATCCCAAAGATAATCAGCGTTGCGACAGCGCTGTACACCATAGTTACTCCAACTGCGATAATCTGTATCAGGAGTTGTTTGGGATTCCCGTAGAGAAGCCCTGTGCCCAGTTCATTTATCGAAGGATCTGCAAAAATACCTGTAAGTATCGCGCCGAGAATTCCACCGACCCCGTGAATACCAAAGGCGTCGAGAGAATCATCATAACCGAGTTTTGGCTTAATGCTTGCAACTGCAAAATAAGGCGCTATGCCGGCCAGGATCCCGATGATCATTGCGCCTGTGATGTTAACAAAACCGGCAGCAGGGGTTATGGCAACAAGACCGGCAACTGCCCCTGATGCAAGACCGAGGACAGTCGGCCTCTTTGTATGCATCCATTCAGTAAACATCCATGATATTGCAGCCATGGCTGTTGCAGTATTGGTATTGATAAAAGCTGTCCCTGCCAGTCCGTTTGCAGCAAGGGCAGAGCCTGCATTGAATCCGAACCAACCGAACCAGAGAAGCCCGGCTCCGGTGATAACGAGCGTGAGATTGCTTGGTTTCAGTGACGCTTCACGCCTTTTCCCTAAAACCAATGCCCCTATTAGAGCTGCGATACCGGCATTTACATGGACCACTGTGCCGCCTGCGAAGTCCAGCGCCCCGAGTTTAGCCAGGAACCCGCCGCCCCATACCCAGTGTGCTACAGGCACATAGACCAGGGTCATCCAGAGGATCGAAAACATCACCCATGCCGAGAACTTTATCCTTTCGATATACGCGCCGCTTGCCAATGCAACGGTTATTGCAGCAAATGTCATCTGGTAAACAATAAAGATATACTCAGGTATCGTCTTTGCGAGATCGTTTATGCTGTTTACGCCGACGCCTGATAGAAATAGTTTTTCGGCGCTTCCAATGATGCCACCGATATCTGTTCCAAAGGCAAGAGAGAATCCATAAACAACCCATAGGAAACTTACGATGCAATAAGTGACAAACGACATTGCCATCGTGTTCAGAGTGTCTTTTCTCTTTGCCAGTCCGCCATAAAATAGCGCCAGACCCGGCAGGGTCATGAGCATGACAAAGGCAGTTGCCACGATCATCCAGGCAGTATCCCCCGTATCAATTTTTAGCGCTGCCGGCGCTGCCTCCACTGTTGGTGCAGCAGGAGCAGGCGCTGCCTGCTCCGCTGCGGGAGGGGGAGGAGGGTTAGTCGCCGCCTCGCCTGCAAAAGCGAATCCGCTGATAAGTGTTAGGATAAAAATTACCAATACAGTAAATCGTTTCATGTTAAATCTCCTGGCATAAGCTATTAATAGGTTCATAATTGAATAGACATTTACCTGAAAATCTCCTCTCTCCCCTCTTTGCCAAAGAGGGGGAAATCCTCCCTTTGGAAAAGGGAGGTAAGGAGGGATTTTTTAATTATGTTTTGTCATTATTGTAAAGTCCTGAACATGCATCAGATTTAAAAGTTCAACGTTAAATTGATCCCGCCATAAAAAATGTCTTTCTTGCCATCATCACTAATAGCTTTGATCGCATCTTCCGAATCATTGCTTAAAGGAAAGGAATAGGCGATCTTCGGTGTAATGCTGACAGCCTTCCAAACCGGCATATTCAATGATGTAGAGATTTCGGCATTATAAAAATTGCTGAACTCATCCCCGTCTTTATCAAAGCCCATCACCTTATTATTGATGTTGTAGCTTGCAGATGCGCCAAGGTTCCAGTTTATCCCTTTTGCAACCTCGAAGGAATGACCGATTGAAGCAACTATAAATGCGCCATTGCCTTCATCAAAGTCGTAATATACTGTCAATGCAGGTTTCAGTAAGATGTCGTATGATACTGAAAGATAAAATTCCTGCGTATCATTCGCATTATTCAAGGCATAATAAATATAGCCTGCGCCAAAGGTCCAATTATCCCTGGAGCGTGTATAGGTCAATGTCAAATCGGTCTCTGTAAACTCACCATGGCCGTCACCTTCATCAATCTTCGAATCGGAATCATAATTTGCCCATATGTTAGCTCCAAAAACTCCATAGGTTATCCCAACCGAAGGCTGAACAACCACGCTGTTACTTAATTTCTGACCTCTCCAGACATAATTGCTCATTACGTCAACCGATGCGTATCCCGATGTTTTTGTCTCTTCTGCGTACACAATAGTTATTGAAGACAAGACTGTTAAAACCAAGACCAAACTTAAAGCTCTCAACCTTTTCATTTTTTTATCTCCTTTCTTTTTATTTGGTATTTGCCCTGTTTGCTGTTCATTTTCTACTGTCTGTTTATTTGCAATCTTTTTTTGAAGCCTGACTTATGTATATCCAAAACCGTGCCAGTTATAACTTGCTGAAATAAAAGAAAATTAAATTTATAAAGTGCTACAATTTTGTATGTCGCTACAATTTTGTATGGAAAACATGGAGTTTTTATGGAAAATTCCGGATCGAAAGTATAAAATTTCTAAGACCTGTTTAAGAGTTTGTTTGCAAAGTTGTCCTTTTGCTTGTATGTTTGTCATTCCGGCTTGTCCGGAATCTTTCAGATGACTTTGCAAAAGGATGCCCGACGCCCCCTTATCCCGAAAGCATTCGGGACGGGGTTGCGGGCATGACAAATACACTGAGTTTATACACAGACTCAAAATAAGAAAAAGTTACAAGTTACTTTATTCAGTTATCTGAAAGGAGGCTTTTAAATGCCGGGTGATAAAAAGATAAAAGATATCATGGTTGGCGTCTTTGAATATCCTCATATCCCATACTGGTTTTCGATAAGCCAGGCTATCAGGATGTTTAAGGCATCATTTCTCGATACAAAAAAATATATTTACCCTATGGTAATCCTTGTCTTTGATGAAAAGTATAATCTTATGGGCACACTGACATTAGCAGATATCCTGAAAGGCCTTGACCCGAGGTTTTTGAAAACTGCCGCCAAGACAAAAAGCCAGGAGAAAGAAGAAAAAGATTTATCCCATATACTGGATACCCTGTTTGATAAGGAATCAAAAGGGCTTGCAGAAAAACCGGTCGGCGAAATTAAGGCGCCGGCAAAATACTTTGTTGAGCCTGATGACTCCATAAAAAAAGCTGCGTATATTATGCTCCGCAATGATTTGATCCTGCTGCCTGTTTTGGAGAATAAGAAGAAGCTTGTCGGACTGGTAAGGATGATAGAGGTATTCGATGCGCTATCGGATGGGATGTTGTGAGATTGACGGGCTGGTTCCTCCGGAAGGCCAGCCCGTTGATGTGATTGTCACTTTACAAACAACAAGTAGATGAGAGCGTAGATAAAGATAAATATGAAGGAAAGCAGTACCCCCAGCCCGATAGGTCTTCTTGGCATGTCAGCGCCGTATACCCTTCCGCTTTCGGTTATCTTCTGAAGACGGCTGGCTTTAAACTCCAATGCAGCGCGCTTCTCCTTTAAATGTTGCGAAGGTGATATTGCCGACAGTATCTGATAGAAATTGAGAAGGGTGTATCTGATAATAATCTCGGGAATCAGGAGCGGGTCCGAGCTGAACTTCACAAGAGACTTTATCGCCCCTGACGAAAAATTCTGCACAGCAAGCCTGAATCCGGTCAGAGGCACATTGCAGAACCAGAGAAATGCCCTCCCGAATTTCCTGTAGAACCAGTCGGCATCGAGATTGACAGCCCTGATTTCTGCCGGATATATGCCCGCCAGCATAAGTAGAGTAAAGGCCAGCGCTGAAAAGAAAAGCAGCTGAAGCATTTCCATAACATGAGCTGCCGTGTATGGGACATAATCGACCGGATACGGAAGTATGCTGTAGAGAGGTCCGGGGAAGACCCCGATAAAAATACATAAAAAGGCGGCGATTCCCATTGCGAGTAGCATGTTGAGCGGTGGCTCCTTCGTCCTTATCCCTGAATCGTGAGAGAAAAATGCGAAAAACGGGATTTTGATTCCCGAGTGGTGAAACACACCTGCTGACGCAAAGATCAGAAGAAACCATATGATATACATTCCTCCATACCCTGATGCGCTGACGATCATGGACTTGCTGACAAAGCCGCTGGTGAGGGGGAATCCGGATATCGAGGCAGCTCCCACTATGCAGAATATGGTCGTTAAGGGCATGGTTTTATACAATCCGCCCAGATCCGTAGCGTTGATCTTCCCTGTCTGGTGCAACACAGCGCCCATGGACATGAAAAGTAATGCCTTGTACAGGATATGGGAAAAGGCATGGGCTACCGTTCCATTCAGAGAAAGCGCCGTGCCTATGCCTATGCCGGTCACCATGAAACCGACCTGATTGATCAGGCTGTAGGAAAGAACTCTCCGTAAATTATTCTCAATGACGGCATAAAATATCGGGAAAGCTGTCATTGCCGCGCCGATCCATATGAGGATTTCAGTCCCCGGGAATGCCCTTGCCAGAACATATACGGCGGATTTGGTAGTGTATGCGCTTAAAAATACCGTGCCTGAAAAGGTTGATTCAGGATAGGCGTCCGGCAACCATGCGTGGAGAACAGGGAATGCGGCATTTATCCCGAACCCGATGAATATGAAATACGATGCCAATCCGTTCAGACCGAGATATCCGAACTCAATGGAACCAGTTTCGTGAACGTGAATAACAGCTCCTATGAGAAGACAGAGGCCCCCAAAAAGATGAACCAGAAGATACCTGAATCCTGCAGCATGAGAATCTTTTGTTTTTCCGGCCCATATAAGATAAGCGGCAGAGACAGCCATGAATTCCCAGAATATGAAAAGGGTAAGAAGATCGCCCGCAAAAGTGATGCCCAGCGCGCTCCCTGCATAGATGCATGCCGACATATGCTGCCCGGGATCTTTCACACGAAGGGCGTAAAGATTCGCAATAAAAGCCACGATAATGAATATATATCCGAAGGCAAGGCTCAGCTTGTCGACTTTCCCGAAAATGATGGTGTAGTCGAGAAAACGGACGGTCCAGTAGACCCCTTCATGCATGTTTAAAATATTCAGAAAAGCGATAACGGGGAGAATGAGCAGGTATGCCGACCTGAGTTTTCCCCTGAATAACGGAATGAGAAAAGCGCCAAGGATAAATATTATCGCAGGAGGGATGGCGTTAATCATAGTAATCCTCTTTCCTTTTTACAATTATGCGCAGGATATACTTTGCTCCCAGGACGAGCCCGACACAGGCCACAAATCCAAAAGCTGCATAAAAAGATGGATATCCATCCCATGCAAAATAAGGATGTTTATGAATAAAGAAATCGATAGTAATGAGTAAAACGAGCGATATAAAAAAGCCGCCCAGGAATTTCTTGAAATTTCCCGGTTTATCAAAAAAATGCTCTTTTTCTTTTTTCATTCCTTACCCCCTATTGATTCTCATGAAGACCGTTTCTCATCACTTTGCTGTGTTAAATATGAATGCAAGATAAGCCATCCCGATTAAAAGAGCAATGAGAAGAGCCGTCCTGTATCCCGGCACAGGTTCATGCTTGAGTTCCTGCAGTTCTCCACTCTCTTCATGTATTTCTTTCATGTTATTTCCCTCCTGTGACGTTCTCCAGGGCTATCTTTGTTATATCGAGAAAGAAATCCGGTGCAAAAAACAGTACGATAGTCCCGAGCGCCGTGAGCATTAAGGGAACTACCATCATGGCGGGCGCTTCATGGAGTTTATGCCCTGAGTGAGGATTATGACTTCCAGCGAAGGCCACGCCATGCGCCGGCGCATGAGCATTATGGTGTGCTGTACCCGGTTCCTTGAAAAATGCGGCGTAAACAATAGGTAGGAAGTAGCATGCGTTAAGTATCGTGCTCGATACAAGCACAAGAATAATGGGGAGCTGGTTTGCTTCTATTGCCCCCATGGTCAAATACCATTTGCTGATAAAGCCCCCGAAGGGAGGGATTCCGATCATGGAGAAAGCCCCGATGGTAAAGGCAGCCATTGTAAAGGGCATCTGTCTTCCTATTCCGTTGAGCTCGCTAACCTTCGTCTTGTGCGCTGCAACGTAGATGGCGCCTGCGGTAAAGAAGAGGGTAATCTTGCCGAAGGCATGCAGTACAATGTGCATGATGCTCCCCGTGATTCCTGATGGAGTCAGAAGGGCAACTCCGAGAATGACATAGGAAAGCTGGCTGACTGTGGAATAGGCGAGACGCGCCTTCAGGTTGTCCTGAGTCAGCGCAATGACCGAAGCGGCGACAATCGTAAAAGAGGCAAAATAGGCAAGGGCCGTGCCGAGGCCGATATCCCAGAGAAGATTGATTCCAAAGAGATGAACCACGACCTTCACGACGACGAATACGCCCGTTTTGACGACTGCCACAGCATGGAGCAGGGCGCTGACCGGGGTAGGAGCCACCATGGCAGCCGGAAGCCATCCGTGGAATGGCATCATTGCAGCTTTTGTTATGCCGGCCATGAATAGGATGAACGTAACGATGATAATGGTGTCGCTCACAACTCCCCGTGCTTCACCGAAGATGCCCTGATGGGAGAAATCGAGCGTTCCGGTAATATTGTAGGTCATGAATATGGCAAACAGCTGGAAACCGATCGATGTGCCCAGGAGGTACGTCAGATATTTCCGGGCGCCTTTAATTGCCTCCGGAGTTTCTTTGTGGGCTACAAGGGGATACGTACAGACAGTGATAACCTCATAGAAGAGAAATGTGGTGAACATGTTCGAAGAAAATGCGACCCCCATGGTAGCAGAGAGTGCGATCGCAAAGCATGCAAAATAGCGCGTCTGTGCATGTTCGTTCAGCGAACGCATATAGCCTATGGAGTAAAAGGATGTGATGATCCAGAGGAACGACGCGAGTATCCCAAAGAAAATTCCGAGCGCATCGACTTTGAACCCGATGGAAAGGCCGGGCGCAATGGTGAAGACAGTATACTCGATGACCTTCCCGTCAAGGATAAAAGGAACCATGGACATCACGATAGAGAATTTCACAACAGCGGCCAGAATTGTCCAGAATTCCCTGAGGTTCCTCGCCCGCTCCCCCGTGAGCAGGATGAGGCAGGCTGCGAGCAGCGATACGCCAATCGCCAAAATCGGTCTAATTGAGTTGACTACTTCCATATCCTCTCCTGTTAAAATCCTTTCGGGACAGTAAATTGTATGACGGTAGAAACAATCTGACCGCTGAAAATACCGAGCAGTAATATCCCCGCCACCATAATGAAGATAGGGATCATCATGCTTGCCGGTGCCTCGTCTCTTGAATGTTTATGTTCTTTGTGAGGCTCGTCAATGTGAGCATGGGCGGATTCTCCTGCAGGTGCAAAAAATATTGTCTGCATCATTTTAAAGAATACTATGGCTACCATCAGGCTGCTTGCCAGAAGAAGGAACGCAAAGAACCACTGCCGAGCATCGATGGCGCCGAGAACGAGGTACCATTTGCTGAAAAAGCCGCAGGTCGGCGGTACCCCGACGACGGATATGGCAGCGATTACAAGACAGGTCACTGTGACGGGCATCTTTTTATGCAGATGTGCAAACTCATAGATATGCCTCATGCCTGTTTTGTAGTATATGGCTCCGGCTATCATGAAGAGACATGCCATCATGACTGCATCGTTCAGAATGTGAAGAACAGCCCCTGTAAACCCTGCACGGTTTCCGACACTGATGCCCAGTACTATATATCCGACCTCGGCAATAAGGATGTAGCAAAGGACCCTCTTGAAGTCTGTCTGGGCAAGGGCCTGTATGCACCCGAAGATCATTGCCGCCGCGGCTACCCAGCCGAGTATTGTTGTAACCGGCAGGAGCTTAATGGAGAAATAGGGCTCGAAGAGGGTGAACATAATGCGCATCATGACATACGCTCCGACTTTCGTCATGGTTGCCGCAACCATTGCGCTGACGGTAGAGGGGGCGTAAGTGTATGCATCAGGCAGCCATACGTGGAGGGGGAAGAGCGCAATCTTGAGCGCAAGGCCCACCATGAAAAAGGCAAAAGCTATAAGGATCACTTTGGAATGATAGAGTTCGGGAAGACGCAGGGTCAGGTCCATTATGTTCAGTGAACCGGTGACGCTGTAAAGATACCCGACGCCAAGAAGGTAAAAACATGCTCCGACCGTTCCGAGAACAACGTATTCAAAACTTGCAAGAACGGCCCGGTCCCTCCCGATGGCTATAAGCGCATACCCTGCAAGAGAAGCGATCTCCAGGAAGACATAGATATTGAAGACATCGCCCGTGACCACAATTCCCATCAGCCCGGTGAAGAGCAGGAGATAAATAGTGTAAAAGTAGATGATCTTTCCTTTTGCAAGCTCGTGTTCAATGCTCTTCCTGGAGAATATTGCTACAACAAAACTTATGGACGCTATAATTATAGCTATGAATGCATTCAGATGATCTATCATGTATTCGATGCCCCATGGCGGATCCCACCCGCCAAGACGGTAACGGATTACCCCATCGTTCAGGACGGTTCCCATGACGTCAAAGGAAAGAATTACGGAAACACCCAGGACAGCGACGACAAAGGGATAACAGAGTCCTCTTCTTATAAGCCCGAGCAGAAGGCAGAGGATCGCTGATATCAGAGGAACTATAATCAATAGTGCAGGTGATTGAGTCGTCATTTCTTCAACCTCATCACTTCGAGAGTTTCATATATTTCGTCTTCCTCAAAAGTTCTGTATTCCCTGTAGATCATAATTAACAGCGCCAGCGCAACGCCGAAGGTGCTTACCATAACGACGATGGCGGTCAGCATGAGCACATGAGGGAGGGGGTTCAGATACTGTGCCGCATCAATGACATGACCTGCCGCATCCCCGTGCCCGCCCTGAATGATAGGAATCGTCGCTCCACCCTTTTTGGATGAAGTAGAGATAAAAAAGAGAATGATCGCCGTCTGAAATATGTTCATCCCGACGATCTTTTTTACGAGGTTCCTCTTCGCGATCATGGCATAGAACCCTATCATCATGAGCACGATATATATCCAGTAATTGAATTTGCCGATGATAAATTGCATGGTATCCATTATTCCGGCTCTCCTTCGTGTTCGCCTGCTGTGCCGATGTTCAGAAAAATTGATATCATGACGGACATTACGGTAATGCCAACGCCTATTTCGATCCCGAACGTTCCGAGTGCCCTGGCCTTCGCGGGATATGCGGGAAGAATCTGGTGGAGGATGCCGTAATCCAGATAATTTGCTCCAAGAACGAGGCAGAGAATGCCTATGCCCGCATATATCAGTACTCCGGTTGCACAGAGTATTGTATTAAGCTTTTCCCGCATCCTTCTCTTTACCTCTCCGATATCATATGCGATAAACATCATGATAAAACTTGCGCCGAGAATGCATCCTCCCTGGAACCCTCCTCCGGGGCTGTAATGTCCATGGGCAATGACATAAAGGCCAAACAGCTGGATAGGCGGGATAAGGAGCCTGCAGACAGTCTCTATGGTTACATCCGGATATCGCTCTTTCACCTGAACCTCCTTAACAGCATAATGCATACTACACCTGCGGTGAAGATAACCGTGGTCTCACCAAGGGTATCATATCCCCTGTAATCGGCAAGCACCGAAGTGACAGCATTCGGCGTTGCCGTCTCCTCGAGTGTCTTCTCGATATACCTGGGCGATACGTGAGAATTTGGAGCTGAGCCGGGGTCGCCCCAGTCCGGCATGTCGACCGTGCCGTATATGAGGAGGGCGCCGGTGAAGAGAACAACGATGAAAGCAAAAAATTTCAATCCTTTGTCCTCCTTGTCGTCTGGAATATGAATCCGATAAAAAATGCGGTGCTGATCCCGGCTCCGACTGCAGCTTCGGTAAATGCAACGTCTACCGCCCCCATCTCGATCCAGAGGAGGCACATGAGAAAGCTGTAAGCGCCCAGAAGGATCGCGGAACTCAGCAGGTCCTTCACGTTTACGGAAGCGATCGCGCTGATGACAACAAGGACGAGAAACATGATATCCAGTTGCCAGATCATGTATTGCCCCCTTCTTTCGTCCATGGCTCAACCCCGCAGTCCATACCTGCCTTTGCGATTGCATGGGTTGCGGTGGGATTCGCCACAAAGATGAACACAACGATGAACATAATCTTCAGGCTTACCAGCACCGCGGCCAGCGTAAAACCGTGGTTCAAGTTATAGAGCGCCAGACCGGTTATGGTAAGGAATGCTCCGAGCGTATCGCCTTTGCCGGTCGCCTGCATCCTGCAGTAGAAGTCGGGCATCCGGAGAAGTCCTACGGTTGCCGTGAAGAAGAAGAAAACTCCTGCCAAAAAAAGCAGTATCGATAGTACCGTTATCATTCCCTGCCCTCTCTCTCTTTGAAATATTTATGACCCGGCTGAATGCTCTTGCGGGTGCGGAAGAATTTCGCGGCGGAAATTGTTGCCAGAAAGTTGAGCAATGCGTAGGCAAGGGCGATGTCCACGAACATGTCTGCCCTGCCGTAAATGAACCCCATGAGCAGGAGGATTACCGTAGTCTTTGTGCCGATCACGCCGATGCTCACGATCCTGTCAAGCACCGTCGGCCCGACTATCGCCCGGTAGAGACAGAGCAGGGTCAGAAACCCAAGGGCTAAACCGGCGCCTATAAAGAAGTTCTCCATCTAATCCTCCAGAAATACGTGCGCTACCTTTTTTTCCATATCTCCGGTAAGGAGATCGTCCGCGACTTTCTGGTCTAAGCAATGGACGTAGTACTGCCCGTCAACAATATCCGTTGTGATTGTCCCAGGCGTCAGCGTTATGGAGTTAGAGTAAGCCGCATGTGAAATGTCTTTTTTCAGTTTGCTCTTGTACCAGACAAATTTAGGGTCTATAGGCATATCGGGACTCAGGACTATTTTGGCGACATGAATATTCGAGAGGAAAATCTGGTACATGAGCCAGGGGATGTAAAAAATGAACCTGAAGACCTCGGTTATATGCTGCGGCAGGAACTTATCCCTCCTGAATAAAAAGTCGTGCGACATTGCAGTTACGATGCCGCATGAGATTACGCCGAGCGAGAGATGAAAGGCGTCCAGCATGCCGGACCATATTACCCAGTGTGCGAAAAGAATCAAAAAAACAACTATATATCTCATTTGTCCAGTAGCTCCGCGTGTAAGTTTAACGGACACTTAGTCATAGTTATCGTATCCCAAGGAACGGCAACGTGGGAAATCCGGTCAATGGCCAGTAAATCGCTGCGCCGATCGAGACGGCGAGGAGACAAAGGATTGCCCACGGAACAGCCACCTTAATGAAATCGAGCTGGCTGAAATAGCCTGTGCTGTATGCGATGATTGTCGGCGGGCACCCGATGACGAGCATGATAAAGGATGTTGAAATAGGCGCTGAGAGGGCTATCGCAGCCTCGGGAATTCCCATGCTCTGCGCCATGGGGATGGTGATGGGCAGGATAAGCGCTGTTGCTGCCGAATTGCTCATGAAACTCGACATTACAGATCCTATGACACCTGAACCGAAGAAGACGACGACCCAGCTTTGCCCTTCAAGCATGGGAATGAACTGGCCTGCCAGCCATTTCCCTGCTCCGGTATCAAGCATTGCGATGCCCATTGATACGCCTGCTCCGAAGACAATCCACGATTCCCAGGGGAATTTTGCAATCACCGCCTTGAAGCTGACCAGCCTGAAGCTGAATATTAAGCCGAGGACGCCCGCAGCCACAACACTGTAGTGAACTTTGGTAATATCCGTGAGGCTCCAGAGGACGAATGCCAGTGAGAAAAAGCCGATGACCCCTTTCTCTTGTGTGCTCATGGGTGAAAGTTTTTCGGCAGTGATTGAAGCAGGCAATTCTTTTTCCTTCGGGCGGAAAACAAGATAGCAGACTGCCCACGTTACGATAGCAGACAAAAGGACAAGGGGGAAGTTTCTCAGGGCGAACTCCACGAACCCCATCTCATATCCGGTTACATTTTTGAGAGTATCGACCATGACCGGGTTTCTCCCGCCTCCGAGAAGCGTTCCGAAACCTCCTGCGGATGCGGCAAGGGGGATCAGGATCATGAAAAATTTGCTGAGGTTGTTGCTCTTCTGCGGAGTAATGCCCATGGCTGCGAAAACCGGCAAAATGCTGAACATGAGGATGATCGTGATCGTTGCATCATGGAAGATCGCGGAGAGAAAAGCCCCTGCAATTGCTATGACGAGGCTCAGTCTCTTGACATTGGTGCCTGCTGCCTTTACGATCACATGAAGCAGCCTTTTCGCAACGCCTGCCTCGTTCAGGATGACCCCGAACATCATGATCATCAGGACAAACATGACCGCCGGGCTCGCAAACGGCTGCCAGGCGGCTGCAGGTTTCTGGATATTAAAAAGGATAAGGCTTCCGCCGGCAATCAGCGCCGTTACCCCGATGGAGACCGCTTCCGATACCCACAGGATTATGACTGTTATGAGAAGCGCGAGAAATCTGTGCCCTGCGGGCGAGAGACCTTCAGGCGTCGGAAGCGCGTAGATGCCCAGACCGATTCCGAACGCAATAACCATGCTTACAATAATAGATTTTGTGGATTTTTTCGGCTCTTCCTCCGGACCGTGTTCGTCGATTACGGGAGCCGGAGCAATCTCGATTTCTGCCGGCGGCTTGGGCAGCGCGCTTTTTGAATGTTCTTTTGAATTATCTTTCATATTTTATCCCTCCGTATAGTGCAATTAGAGAATCATGTTGGCAATCTCGTCGAAAACATTGACCATCTTCACGAGGCCGACCAGCTTCTTCTTGTCTTCAAGAACCGGGAGCAAAGATACATTATGATGGATCATCATTATCGCTGCCTTCACGACGGAGTCTTCCGGTGCCACAAACGTCTTGGCAGGGACCATAATATCGCCTACGGGCTTTTCGACATTCTTCTTTGATTCCGCATTGAACAGGCTCGTCTCATAGCTCGTCATGACATCCTCGTCAACATAGGAGATTTCGGCATCTGCAAGGGTCGAAATCTTCAGCTTCGGCTCCAGACCCTTCAGGATGTCCCCGATGGTTACAGAGCCCATCAGGTTGTATTTCTCGTCGAATACGAGGACCGCCATGGGATAGTAGCATTTGTCCCCTGTCATGAGCGACTTTCTGATGATCTCCATTGCCTGTCCAATGGTGAACCAGTAAGGGACATGGGGATACTCAAAGACATCGATCATTACTTCTTTTACAGTTTTTGTTTTAGCCATAAAATGCCTCCTTTTTTAAAAAAACGTGGGTTTCCTTTCGACTTCTATAAAGTATCTGAATCTGTCAGGCCGCTTGATCATACGGACGAACTTTACAACTGTATCATCAGCATAGATTTGCTGGGTAAACAGGAGAGCCGGCGAACCCTTCGGTAATTTTAGAAGGCTGCTCTCCTCTTTGGTGAGATATGTTATTTCGACAAACCCCTTCGCCTTTGTTATCTGTATTCCGCACTTTGATTCCAGCAGCTCGAATATTGAATTCTTCTCGACATCTTCTTTGAGGAGCGCTGGGCAGAGATGGTAGGGCACATAGGTCTCCTTGATCAGGAGCGGCTCTTTGTCTACGGAACGCAGCCTCTTAATATAGATGACATGTTTGTCGAGTGAAACCCCGAGGTTCTTGTCAATGTCGCCAGTCGGCATAACCATAGTCCGTACGAGCAGTTTGGTGGAATATTTCAGTCCCTCAGCCAGCATCAGCTCCTTGAAATCCGTCAACACCGTAAGTCCGGCTGTTATTATTTTTCTGCTCACAAACGTTCCCCGGCCCTGCTGCCGCTTGAGAAAGCCGAATCTCACAAGCTCCAAAATAGCTGTGCGCACCGTTGACCTGCTTACATCGTACAGTTTACAGAGCTCGTCCTCCGTCGGTATCTGGGAGCCGACCGGCCATTCGTCCGAGGTTATCTTCTTCTTCAGTATCTCGACGAGCTGAATGTACAGTTTTTTGGAGTATTCTCTCTGGATCAATGGTTCCATATTTGTAATGATAACATTATGATGGGATAAATTTATCATAACAAATTAATGAAGTCAAATTAAAAATAATAATGTTACAATAAAAAAAACCAATTGGTAATAATAATATGATAACTGGTAGACTCTACCTTTGCATTCGCACCGGGGCGATGATATCAACAGACATTTTCATGAATGCGAGCAATTATCCCGGACGGGACAAAGGGTCATTTTCGGCAGGTATGATATATAATTAATGATCAGTAAGATGAACTTGTTCAACCGCATTACAGAAAAATTCATGAAGAAAAAAGCAGTGCACATGGAGCAGGAGACGAGGGATATCTTCAGGAGGAAATACGCTTCGTTTCAGAAACTTCTTACGGCCAATAATGCTGTTCTCGAGGCAATAGCCGACATGGAGGAGAAACTGTCAGGAGAATTTCTTTTTGACATGCCGTACATTAGCAGGAACGTTGCGTCGATTTCCGAAGGTGTCAGGGATATTGTAGAAAGAATTAACGAGATTTCGGATGGAAGGTACGGTCTTTTGTATGAGAGGCATGCCCATATTGCATCAGGGATAGAAACGCAGCTTTCGCGGAAGAGAGAGATTCCGGAGGACGGACAGGTCATATTCCTTGATGAAGTCCGCCAGGAAATGACGGACAGTCTCGGCGGGAAAAATGCCCATCTCGGGGAGGTGAAAAACCGCCTTCAGCTTCCCGTTCCGGACGGTTTTGCGGTGAGCGCATATGCCTTCAGGAGATTCATGGAGCATAACGGTTTCATGCAGAAAATTAAAGAAATGCTTCCCGCATTATCCTTGAGCAACATGGATGAGTTGAATGCCGTCGGCGGCGTCATACGGGAAATGGTAGTCAGCGGCGAAATTCCGGATGACCTCAGGGATGTAATCAGGGATGCCGTGTCTCGCCTGAAGGAGAAGAGCGGAGAATGGCCCTTAATGGTCTCCGTGAGGAGCAGTGCTCTTCAGGAAGACGGCGAGTTCAGTTTTGCCGGTCAATATTCCACTTTCCTCAATGTGTCTGAAGAAAACATACTGCAAAGATATAAGGAAGTTGTCGCGAGTCTGTTCAATGAAAGAGCAATATTCTATTTCCGGTCGAAGGGTTTTCAGGATTTTGATATGGTCATGTCCGTAGGGGTTCTGAAAATGGTGAGCGCGAGGGCAGGGGGCGTTGCGTATTCAAGGGATCCCAATAAGCCCGGAAGCGATGACATGCTCATCACCGCTGTTCACGGCCTTGGAGTGTGTGTTGTTGACGGCACAATAACTCCTGAAACCTACGTCGTTTCAAGGCGCCCGGAACTCACTGTTATCGGCAAACATATTCCCGAGCAGAAGACGATGTTCTTCTGCAGACTCGACGGGGGCGTGGAAGAGATACCGGTTTCTTCGGATATGGCGATGAAACCCTGCCTTACCGACGACCAGGTTTTACGCCTTGCAGGGCACATGCTTGCCATAGAGGACCACTACGGCGTCCCGCAGGATGTCGAATGGGCGATAGACGAGAAGGACAATCTATTTATCCTGCAGACCAGACCGTTGAGGATCGTTGAGAAAGAGACGCGAAAGCCCATTCCTACGCATGTTGCGGGATATGACGTGCTCATCGATAAAGGGGTTATTGCGTGTAAGGGTATTGGCGCCGGCAGGGTGCATATCGTTCTCACAGATGAGGACCTGAAGGACTTCCCCGACAACGCAGTGCTCGTGGCAAGGCATACATCACCAAAGTACGTTACCGTCATGAACCGGACGAGCGCCATTGTTACTGATTTCGGTGGATCGACAGGGCACATGGCTTCACTTGCCAGGGAGTTCCAGGTGCCTGCCATTCTTAATACCGAAATTGGGACAAAACTCCTGCAGGCAGGTCAGGAAATTACCGTTGATGCCTTCAATTGTACGATTTATGCGGGAGAGGTTGCCGAACTGATCGAGCTTGCAGGAAAAAGGGACAATCCCTTCAAGGACACCATGATCTTTAAGACCCTGAAAAGCGTCCTGAAGTGGATTTCACCCTTGAACTTGCACGACCCGGACAGCGACAATTTCAGGCAGAAAAACTGCGAGACGTTTCACGATATCACCCGGTTCTGCCATGAAATGGCCATGAACGAGATGTTCCATATCCAGGGCGCTTCCGTGGATGAAATAAGCGATACCAAAAAACTGGTATCCGGAATCCCTCTTGTTGCGTACATTATCGACCTTGACGGAGGATTGACCGCCAATCCCCCGCAAGTCCTTGCTCCCGACCATGTTCTCTCTATTCCCTTTAAGGCGTTCTATCGGGGTCTCTCATCCATGAAATGGCCGCAGGGAAGCCCGGTCATGGACGCAAAGGGATTCTTTGGCATGATGGCTCACACCGCAACAATTCCCGAGTACGAGCTGAGAAAAACCGGCGATAAGAGTTTTTCGTTTATTTCCCGTGACTACATGAATTTTACCCTGAGGCTCGGATATCACCTGTCGACCGTTGAAGCGTTTTCCGGAGAAGATTTGAACAACAACTACATCCGGTTCTTTTTCAAGGGAGGGGGAGCGGCCATCGAAAGGAGACTGCGGAGGGTCAGGCTTATCACCCAAGTACTGAAAAGCTTGGATTTCGATGTCAAAGTCACCGAAGATGTTGTAGATGCATCAGTCGCCCGTTACAGGCAGGATATGCTTGAACGGAAACTGGAAACGCTGGGGAAGCTTACTGTCTACACAAAGCAGCTCGATATGGCCATGTTTAATGACGCAGTGGCAGATATGTATATAGAACAGTTTGTGAAGGAACATATAAAGAAACCCGGCCCTGTTAAAACCTAAAAACCGGCAGTATCCTGCTTATTCTATCGGCAGTGTGAACCAGAACGTTGATCCGGAATCAGTATTTTTTCTGAAACCGATCTTGCCGTTATGGGCCTCAACAATCTTTTTTGATATTGCAAGACCGAGGCCTGTGCCTCTCTCTTTTCTTTTTTTGCTCCGGTAGTAGATTTCAAAGAGCCTTGACACGTCTTCAGCATCCACCCCCGGCCCTGTATCTATGAACTCTGTTATAACACTGCTCTCCTCAGTTTTCATCACAACCTTAACAGCTGTATCAGGGTCTGAATAATGCAGTGCATTGAAAAGCAGATTATTTACTACCTGATTTATCTTGTTTCGGTCGAATTGGAGGATGGGGATATCGGTTTCCTTTTCGATATGTATATGGATATTTTTTTTGTTCGCAAGTATTTCATTGATAGAAACAATCTCTTCGATGAATGCTGCATAGTCATTATAAGACTTATTGACCTCAAGATAACCAGCCTCGATCTTTGTTATATCCAGATAATCTTCGATCAGTTTCATCATATAAAGGCTTTTTTTATAGATCATCTCTGCAAGACTTAACTGTTCCTGGGTTAGATTTTTTCTGCCGTTGTCAAGAAGCACAGATGAGCTCAATTCAATAATAGATAGAGGGTTCCTTAGATCATGAGCTGTTATTCCGACAAAGTAGTTCTTTAGATTGCCTAATTCAATGAGTTCTTCGTTCTGTTTTGCACGAATTGCATAATCTTTTTTCAGCAAATTAAGAACGTACGAAGTAGTAATCAGGAACAGTAAACGAACGGCAGCCTCTCCTGTCAATATCACATAATCAAAACCTTTTGTATTTCCTGTTGTTATTAAAATGGAACGCACCAGAAACCAGGATAAGATGCTGAGTGAGGAGAAGGTAATTGCTGTCGACAAATTCACAAACCATGTCAGAAGAAGGACAGCAAGCAGATAAAAAATCGAAAAACCATAATGCAGCCCTGTGCTGTAATCCGCAAAGGTGAGGAGAATCAGCAGTATAAAACAGCCCGTCTTTATCCGGGATTGAGGAACATCAGACAAAAACCAGACTATGCGTTTGAAATGATTTTCTAACATATGAAAGGTTTCAAAATTGAATACAGAATTATGACCAAGGCAAATATTCGTTTAAGAATTTTCTTTGTCTTAGCCTTAACCTGAACCTTAAGCCTTTTCATCCTTCGCTCTTTTTTATCTGCTCCTTCAGTGCCTTGTTTTCTTTCTGTAACTTCAGCCATTTTAAAGCCTTATCAATGGTAAAAAGTATCTGTTCCCTTCTGAACGGTTTTGTAATGAAATCAAAGCCACCCTTCTTTATCGCCTCCGAGGCAGATTCTAGGGATGCAAAAGCCGTTATGATAATAACCGGGATGTCTTCGTCAATTTTCCTGACAGCATCAATAATCTCTAACCCGTCAAGTCCCGGCATCTTCAGATCTGATATGACAAGGTCAAACCCGCCCTGTTTCATAAGTTCTATCGCTTCTAACGGATTATTTGTTGTCGTTGTTTCATACGAGGTCTTTTCCCGCAAAATCATGCTGAGAAGTTTCAGCATATCCGGTTCGTCATCAACTATAAGTATTTTTGCCATGATATCCTCCTTTATTTCGTTTCAACCTGTTCACTGTATGCTGTCGGGAACGCTATTATGAATGTAGTGCCCGTTTCCTCCGACTCTTCCTTTGTCTTGGTTTCAAAGGTGATAGCCCCTCTATGTTTTGTTGCTATACCATAAGAAACAGAAAGACCGAGCCCGGTACCTTTCCCCACTTCTTTTGTTGTGAAGAGCGGATCAAAAATCCTGTTGCGATGTTCTTTTTTTATGCCATGTCCCGTATCTGCGAAACTGATCTCGACGGTATCATTATTGAATGACATGGTCTTAATTGTTAAAACTCCGCCTCTCTGCATAGCATGAATAGCATTATTGATGATGTTAAAAAAGACCTGCTGCAACTCTGCTGAATCGGCTTTGACTGTCGGCAGGTTTTTCTCCAGTTGTTTCTTTACCGATATCTTGTTAATTAGCAAGGTATTATTCATCACTGCCAGAACGGTCTCGATATTTTTGTTGATATCGACAAACTCCTCTTTATGCTCTTTATGACGTGCAAAGTTAAGCAGGTTCTCAACAACCCTCTTGGCATTGAGCCCTTGTCTCTCAATGGTTTTCAGGAGATCGTACTCCTGCGAATCAGGGGGGGCCTTCTCAAGGAGAAGGTCAGTGAATCCGAGAATAACGCCGAGAGGGTTATTGATTTCATGGGCGACACCGGCAGCCAGAGTACCCATCGAGGCGAGTTTTTCCGTGTAATAACTATGCTCCTCGATTTTCCTCCGTTCAGTGATGTCCCTTGAAATTCCGAGCACCGCGTAGATATTGCCTTTTTCATCAAAGAGCCTTCTAAGGTTTGTGCTAAACCAGCACTGACGTTCTCCGATTATAACAAGATGGGTTATCTGCTGGCTTTCCTTTGTCTCAAATACCTTCTGAATCACCAGGAGAAACGTCTCCGCACTAGGCCATGAGAGTATTTCTGAGAGATTATGTCCGACAATATCCTCTTCGGTTTTATCGAAAAACCTGGCTCCATACTTGTTGATTGATAAAAAATTTCCGTTATAGTCTATGGAGAAGATGATGTCTTCGGCATTTTCCACGAGTGATTTGTATTTTTGTTCGGACTTTTTGAGATCCGCGGTTTTTTTCGTAACTTCCTTTTCCAAGGTATTCGACCAGCTGAGTATTATGAAATTAATAAATAAGCCACCGGATAAGATGACAAAAATAACGAGCGCCTGAAGAGTATTGTGCTGAACATATATTGAATAGATTGCGCCTTCCACTTCGCTTATCGGCGCTACTACCGCAATAGACCAGATACGGTCTTTTGTATTATCGTTTAATTTAATTGGTGTGTACGCGATTAATTTTTTTATCTCTCCCTCGAGACCTCTGTGCCATCCGGAAACATACCAGCTTGCGCCCTCTTTACCTTTCAACATCTTCTCTTGCTGTATCTCATTAATCCTGTCAAAGGATATAGTAGGTTGTTTCCCTATTCTTGCTTCAAAGGCATTTTTACTAATAAAAGAAGTTTCCTGATGATAAAGAAACATTCCATTCTCATCTATAACCCAGGCATATCCTGTTTTTCCCGAGCGTATTTCTTTTGTGATTTTTTTTATTAAATAGCCCGCATCGACAACGAATATTAAAGCTCCGGCAAATTTATTCGTTGCTACGGGATGTGACGCATCCACTGAGATTTGCCACACGGGTGAAATCATTTTCATTATAAGTATTTGTGATTGATCATCAGATAAAGATAATACAGGAGTAACATCGGTGAGAAGTATATTTCCTTTGTTTTCTTCCAACCGTGCCCATTTTAAATAATCTATATCCCCATGATATAGATTCGCCAGAGGGCATTTGTGCTTATCCCGTACATGGTAAAATTTTTGAGTTTCATTTTCGATGAACCCTATTCCCAATGTGCCCTCATGTTTAATGCTCGAAAAAGTAATATTCATTCTATTCATTAAAGAAGGTGCCTCGGAGTATTGTATCGATGGTGAGAGACTGAGGAGGAGAAGTTCTCTCTTTAATACCTCGATGCTATTTTCTATCTGGCTGGCAGCATGCCGGGCGAGGAGCAGTTGTTGTTGATTGAAGTCTTCTGTTACAACCTCTCTTACATTTTTTGAAGACATCCAGCCGAGTACGAGGACGATACCGGAAAGAGACGTTATTGCCAGAACCACTAATGACTTGAAATACCTGATATTGAACGGATGGTATTTTTCTATTAATGAGATTAACAGAGACTTCATTGCTGTAAAAAAATATTCTCCTCTTTCTTCTCTATCCCAGGAAGATATATATAATTCAAATGTTTATATTAATAAAAAATAGTATTATTATTCAACATACTAATACGGTCATACTAATACGGTCATTGCTAATACGGTCATTGCTAATACGGTCATTGCTAATACGGTCATTAGTAAGACGACATTGTTAATATTTTTGTCATTGCGGCTTGTCCGCAATCCTTCCGGGTTTTGCAGAAAGATTCTCGCCTCGGCGA